>CAZGRF010000292.1:0-5191 GCA_964527825.1 uncultured Pirellulales bacterium | reverse complement strand
GGCCAACTGCGGGCCGACCTGGGCGGTGTCGCCGTCGATGGCTTGGCGGCCGCAGAGCACGATGTCGTAGTCCATCTTCTTGACGGCGCAGCTCAGGATGTAGCTCGTCGCCAGGGTATCGCTGGCGGCACACCGCGCGTCGGTAATCAGGACGGCACCATCGGCCCCGCGAAACAAGGCCTCGCGCAGCACGCGGGTTGCCGCGGGCAGGCCCATCGTTATGACGGTAACGCGCCCGCCGAAGCGGTCCTTGATCTGCAAGGCCATTTCGAGGGCGTTAAGATCTTCAGGATTGAAAATGGCCGGCAGTGCCGAGCGATTCACCGTGCCGTCGTCATTCATGACCTGGCCGGTAATCCTGTGAGTGTCCGGCACTTGCTTGACCAGCACAACGCAGTGATAGCGCACCTGTGATCTCCTATGAACCCTTCCTTACCTGACGTCCGTTTTGGAAGGTGGTTAGTTTACCGGTCTTGGCGATCCCGTCAACCCCAAACCCGAAGCGTAGGAGGGCGGGCGGCAGCCTCAAGGCCGGACGACATGGGATGACTTCAAGCACCGATGTTCCCTAGTCTGGGTGCGCCAGTCAAGTCAGCCATCCCTAAGCCTCCGCTTCGCTGCGGCTCGAGGCTGCCCGCACGCGGGGGCGTTTTCATAAACACCGACGCGCCGCCATCTGTGCGCGTCGAGTCGAAAGTGCTAAACCCTCGCGGTGAAACAGTCGATTGACTGAACGGCGGTATTGCGTTTGGGCAAAATGCGCGATTTTTTTTTGACATGCGCTCCCATGACTCGAATAATGAGCGCCGGCGGTGGTGTTATCGGTCATGATTACCGAACCTGACTGTCAAGTCTCATGGCGTAGGGATGCGGCCCCTTGGTCACGGGGGGTTTCTTAGTTCATGGCAAGTGAAACCAACTACGATACAGTATTTGGCAAAATGGCGGTAGACCAGGGGCTCTGCACAGACGAGGAACTCCGCCAATCCCTCAAAGAGCTTCAGGAACGCCGCAAAGTCAACCCGGTCATGCTTCAAGAACTCATGATCGAGTTGGGCTACATCACCGCCTCGCAGGCCGAAAGGCTCAAGAAGAGCCTTAAGGAAAGCAAGGGCGCTGTCCATCAGATCCCGGGCTACAAGATTCTGGGCAAGATCGGCGCCGGCGCCATGGCCTTCGTCTACAAGGCCCAGCAACTCAGCCTCAACCGCACCGTGGCGATCAAAGTCCTGCCCAAGCGCTTCAGCGAGAACCCCGAGTACGTGCAGCGGTTCTACAAGGAGGGCCAAGCCGCGGGCAAGCTGAACCACCCAAACATCGTGCAGGCCATCGATGTCGGCGAGGCGGGGGGCTACCACTATTTCGTTATGGAGTACGTCGAAGGCAAGACCATCGCCGACGATCTGGTCGGGGGCACGCCGTTCTCGGAGAAGGAAGCGACTGAGATCATCATTCAGGTTACTCATGCCCTGGCACACGCCCATCACCACGGACTGGTCCACCGCGACGTCAAGCCCAAGAATATCATGATCAACAAGCAAGGCGTGGTCAAGCTGGCGGACATGGGTCTGGCTCGCGAGACCACCGACGTCGAGGCGGCCGAAAGCGAGGCGGGCAAGGCCTACGGGACCCCGTACTACATTGCTCCCGAGCAGATTCGTGGCAAGATAGACATCGATGGCCGAGCCGACATCTATGGTCTCGGCGCGACCTTTTACCACATGGTGACCGGACGCGTTCCCTTTACCGGCGACGATTCCTCCGAGATCATGCGGAAACATCTGCGGGAGAAACTGGTTCCGCCCGATCACATCAATGCCGCCCTCTCGGCGGGCGTCTCGGAGGTCATCGAGATTATGATGGCCAAACGCCGCGAGGACAGATACAACAGCGTCGAAGAGCTCCTGATGGACCTGGAGGCGCTTCGTGAAGGCCATGCACCGCTGCAGGCGCACAAGCGATTCGACGTCTCCATGCTCGAGAAGCTGGAGGAGGGCGACATCGTCGCGCCGGAGGAAGGAGAATACAGCGAGGAGCTGCTCACCCGCTATCGGATGCTGGTGCTCGTACTGGGGGCTGTCTCAGCCATTTCGGTCCTGGTCATCTTTCTGTTGCTGATGTTCCGAAACAAGTCGTGACCGACTCTCGGTCACCGCGTCGCACCCGACCTGCGTTGAGTTGAATTCAAATGCCAAGAGGGGGCGCACAATTCTCTTCAGAAGAGCTGGTTCGCGTGTTGAGCCATTATGATGTGGGGGTCGTTCACCGCGTCAAGCCGCTCTCGGCGGGCAATCGGCGCGCTCCGAAAGTAGTCGTCCGCGCCGACAAGGGGACCTTCCTGCTGAAACGCCGCCCCCGAGGCCGGGACGACATGGCGCGCGTGGTCTTTGCCCACGCGGTGCAGAGACATCTGGCGGTCGAGTCTTTTCCCGTCACCAGTCTGCTGGCGACCGGCGCCGAGAATAAGACGATCCTCACCATCGACAATCACATCTACGAACTGTTCAAGTTCGTCACCGGCGCGCGCTACGATGCCTCCTTGGAGGCGACCTTCGAGGCCGGCCGGCAGTTGGCGGTGCTGCACAAATGCCTGCGTCGTTTCTCGCCCGAGTACGAACCGCTAATGGAGAACTTCCACGATTCAGCCACGGTGCGTCAGCACCTGAAGATGATCCGGCGCGACCATCGCAGCGGGCCGGTCCGTTTCATGGAGGCGGTCTCGAATTCGCTGCTGATCCGTTACAACAAGTCGAGCGAGCGTATCAATCACCTGGGCTTCAGCGCGTGGAAGCGGCAAGTCGTCCACGGAGACTGGCACCCGGGCAACCTGCTCTTCGTGGATCGCAAGGTCGTCGGCGTGGTCGATTTCGATTCGATCCGGATCGCTCCGCCCGTGACCGATCTGGCCAACGGCATGCTGCAATTCTCGATCATCGGCGACCATCCCGACCCGAATCACTGGCCCGACCATTTCGACCAGGCCCGCTTGATGCGGTTTCTCAATGGTTACCGCGACCTGACCGCCGTGAGCAAACGGAAGCTTAACGCCCTCGTCGATCTGATGATAGAAACGATGATTGCCGAGGCGGTGCTGCCTGTGGCGGCCACGGGCTTCTTCGGACACCTCTCCGGCCTCGATTTCCTCCGCATGATCCTCCGCAAGACCAAATGGCTCCGCCACCATCGCGCCGAGCTCACCGAAGCGATGCTGCCGTAGGGACACAAGGCCCTGCATCCTTGCCGGTTGCGGACAGTATGACTGTGTCACGGGGTCTTGCTCGCTTGTGTGGTCCCGCCGTAGGCGCCCATATTGATGCGGCTGCCGTTCAGCGGGGGCTCGTCCCCAACGTCCATGCCGGGATCGCCGGCATCGATGCACGGGCTTGTGACATCGTCTGTCACCCACGTTCCCTGAGCGGAGTCCCAGTGGCCGGCTTGGGACATCAGGTGATAGACGTCATTTGGCGGATCGACAAAAGCCGGATCGATGTCGATGTTCCCCTGGCCTTCCCATCCGCCCTGAATATCGTTGAAGCAGATGTCGTATTCCTCAGGTAGGACGTCCTCGGTGGCGAAGATCTCGTTGCTCCAGACAACATTGTTCGTGATCAGACAGCGTCGCCGAATCACCGAAGACGTCGTTGTCAGCTCCAGATGCATCGCGCTCGGTCGGTTGGAGACAATCGTGTTGTTGATGATCGTGGGCACCCCGAGATAGTTCATGATCCCGCCGCCGGCCAGTGCGTGGTTGTGGGCCATCACGTTGTTGGCGATCGCGCAGTCGGCGTAGTACATGGTGATCGCTCCGCCGTCGTAGTCTGCCTCATTGTCGATGAAGGTGTTGTTGGTGATGGTCGCCTCGGAACCGTCGATGCACGCGATCGCCCCGCCTGTCCGGCCGTAGTTGTCTCGGAACAGGCAGGAGTCGATCAGAGGACTTGAGTAGGTGAAGAGCGCTGCCCATTCGTTTCCGAAAGTCCCACAGAAGACGGCGCCGCCGAAGAGGTCAGGCATATCCGCGCCGCCTTCGCGAGGCTTCTTCGCATGTTCGAAGATACAATGCTGAAGTGTGTCGTCCGTGCCGCTGCTGTAGAAACGGATGCCGAACCACCCTTCGTGTGCGTCCGTCGCGGTGAACGTGATCTTGTCCTGCTCTGTGCCGACAGCGCGGAGCGTAGCCCGATAGCCCACCGTGAGCCGGAAATGCCCGGCAAAGCGGACCACAACCCCCGGCTCAATTGTCAGCGTCTGTCCCTTCGGCACTTCGATATCCCCCGTGACGGTGTACGGGCCGTCCGCCCTCTTCCAGGTGCCGCTGACCGGACCGCCGGGGATGATCGTTCCGGACACGCCGACGCCACGCAGCGCGACGCGTTGGTGCAAGGCGTTGCGGCCGCCGGAACGAATGTCGACGACACCGGTGTATACCCTTTCCGCTGTCGGGTGGAACTCGACTTCCACACGGATGGAATCGCCCGGTGACAGGTACACGCCCTCGGCCGTTGTGCCCATCGAGAAGACCTCATTCGCGTCAGAGAGGCTGATAGTCTGCACCGTGAAGCCCGCTTGGCCCGCATTGAGCAGATCAAAGTAGGTGGTTGTGCTTGCGCCCGCGGGGACGAAGCCGACATCCTGGGTGACCGACGGCCGGACCGTCAGCGCAGGGCCCTCCGCCTGACTCTCATAGGCGCCGAGGTCAACAATCCCGCAGTGCATTCTGGGGCCTCCCGTCGGGTCGGTTTCCGGAAGTCGCTCGACCTGCGTTCCCGCATTGACACAAGGCGAGAAGTCGCGCAGGGCCCAGTTGGCGCTGGTACCGTCATAATCCACGCCGACACCCGCGCTCGGATCGAGAAAGCGGGGATTTAGGTCCATGTTGCCTTCCCCGTGATAGCCACTCTGCACATCGCTGAACGTGACCTCCATTACGGATTCGTCCGTTTGTATCTGATAGTCATCGTTACCCCACACGATGGTGTTCACGACAGTGGGCGGCAGCCAGGAGGTCGAGAAGATCCCGCCGGGCAGATTGTTCACGATTGTGCAGTTGATCACCTGGGGTCGGCTCGACCCCGCGAAGTGCAGCCCGCCGCACCGCGACCAGCCTCCCAGCGATGCGTTGTTGGCGATCACCGTGTTGGTGATGACGGGGTCGCCCGTGTCGCAGTAGATCGCGCCGCCCATATCGCCT
>CAZGRF010000291.1:0-5197 GCA_964527825.1 uncultured Pirellulales bacterium | reverse complement strand
GCGGTGGTCTACGACCTGCGCAGCAGTCGCGTGGTGATGGAGGAGATCATCAAGTACGGTGGGACGCCCCGGCGCGAACGAGTCGGACATGCCTATATGAAGAAGGCCATGCGGGACTCACATGCGGTCTTCGGCGGCGAGCTGTCCGGGCATTTCTACTATGCCGACAACTTCTGTGCGGACTCAGCGGTCATTACGCTTGTACATGTGCTCAATGTCATCGGGGAGCACGACAAACCTATCAGCGAATTGATTGGACCGTTGCGGCGCTACGCCAGCAGTGGGGAGATCAACTTCCGGGTCGAGGACAAGGAAGGCAAAATGGAAGAACTGGTCCGGCGCTACGGCGACGGGCAGGTGGATCGGCTCGACGGCGTGACGGTCGGGTTCAAGGAGTGGTGGTTCAATTGCCGGCCGAGCAATACCGAGCCGTTGCTGCGCTTGAACGTCGAGGCCAAGACGAAAGAGGTACTCGCCGAGAAACTCGCCGAGATCGAGGAGCGGCTCGGCAAGCCCGTCTGAGCCATCAGCGCGCCCATGTGCGGGGCGAGAGAGGGATATGACAATGGAAGTGCATACGAAGGCATTCGAGACGCCGCATGGCCTGGTCGAAGGCGTGCAGACCAAGTGGTCCGGCTTCAATGTCCTGATGGTGACCGGTTCCAAGGGCTTCTTGGCCTGCCCGGCCATCGACGTGGATGCGTGTGAGCGATATGGGGTAGCGGCCGCCCTCGTCGAGAGCACGCCGGAGAACCCGATTCGCACGCTGGATCGTTTCGCGAATCGCAGGGTGACCAAGGTCAATGCAAAGGCCAGGGACCTGGGCATCGAGGAGGGTATGGACGTTGTCGAAGCCTTCGCGCTCATCGCATAGCGGCCGGGGGAGATTCTGTTGCTGGAATTGTTCCGCCGGTTCCGCCGGCAGAAGGACCTACCCGGAGTCGCCAAGGAAGGCCTGGTCGAGATGAAAGCAGCCGAGCAGGAAGCTGTTGCGACCTGAGAAACACGCGACGGTTGTTCGCGGAAATGACGAAAGGGAGAGACCATGACCGTTCACACATGTTGCTTGTTTGCGATGCTCCTCGCCGGTCCCTTGTCGGAGGGGGCCGCTGCGCGGCCGGATGCGCTGCCGGTCGTCGAGCCTGATCTGCTGATCGCCAGGAATGAAGCGCTGGCGGATGTCAACCAGTTATGTGCTGTCCTGGTGCTGGACGGAGCGGAACAGACGAAGTCGATCGTGGACTATGAGAGCCTGCAGACCCAGGTCGTCGAGAAGCTCCGGACGGCTGGAATCGCGCACGTGGACTGCAAGACGGGATTGACCCCAAGGCTGTGTATTCACATTGAAGCAGTCGTGCTGAGCGACTGCGGCCGGTGCGTCTATCGTGTGCAGACAGCCCTGAGTCGGATTGTCACGTTCACCGATCATCGTCAATTGCAGGTCCAGGCGGACGTCTGGCGGCTCAAGCCCACTATGAAGGCGATCGCCGACACCGAAGTCGCGGATGCCGTGCCGGCGGCAGTCATCACGCAGGTCGAGGCATTTGCCGGTGCATATCAGGCGGCACGCCGATTGCAGGCGCGTCCGGCTTCCCCACAAGAGCCTCCGGCTGCATCATCCGTCGCTCAACGGGACCGGCAGAAAGCCTCCGGCCAGGATGCCGGCCCAGCTCCGTTTGTCGCGTCCAAGAACAGCTCGGTGTTTCATCGTGCGGACTGCCGGATGGCCCGCAACATCTCTGAGAAGAACCTCGTGACATACGAAAGCCGCGAGGAAGCTATTCAGGACGGCAAGCGACCGTGCAAATCCTGCAGTCCGTGAAGTGTCGGCAGCAGCGCAAACATGCCCGAGCGACAACCAACCATGGAGAGTCGCAGCGTTCCAACGGACGGCCAGCCGCGTCGCTAAGGACGTGACGAACGAAGGAATCACAAAAGCCGAGTAGTCCCGATGACACCCCGAGAGAAGATATCTCTGGTGCTTTTCGTACTCTGCATTCTCCTCGTGTTCTGCCTTGAGGTCTTTGTGCTTTCCAAGGCCCTCATCCGAATACTCCGAGGGCGCCCGGCCGGGAGACTTCTCCTGGCCAAGCCGGCCCTATTCCTGCACCTGCTGACCGGCATCGTCGTCGTTTGCCTGCTCTATGGTTTCTTCATTGAACCTAACTGGATCGACACGAACATCGTGACGATTCGCACCCCGAAGCTCAAAGAGGCGGCCTTTCGCATCGTGCAGATCTCAGACCTTCATTGTGACACGGCGCCGCGCAATGAGGATAGGGCAATTGAGATCATCAGTCAGCTCGATCCCGACGTCATCGTGGCGACCGGCGATTACCTCAACCATCCCTCCGCCGTGCCGCTCCTGAGAGACACACTCCGTCGGCTCAGAGCGCCTTTCGGAGTCTATGCCGTCACGGGCAATTTCGAGAGCACGTGCTGGACTGACTTCGACCTGTTTGCGTGGACCGACGTTCATCTCCTGGGGCAAAACACCGTCACCCTGACCAGAGGCGACGACCGCATTAGCATTTCCGGCCTGAGCTTCGACCGCGCCGGCGCATGCTGGGACCTGCTCCGGGAGCTTCCCCAAGAGCGCTTCAACGTGTTTCTGTTCCACACGCCCGACCTGATCGAGGACGCCACGAGTTTCCCTGTCGATCTCTATCTCTGCGGGCACACGCACGGCGGGCAGGTGGCTTTGCCCTTGTATGGGGCCTTGATTACGCTCTCGAAATTTGGCAAGAAGTACGAATCCGGCATGTATCACGTCGGCCAGACAGTGCTCTACGTCAATCGGGGTCTCGGCCTCGAACCGCGTCCTGCGCCCCGGGCCAGGTTCCTGGCCCGGCCGGAGATCACCGTTTTCGATATCGTTCCGGCCCGATAGCAGGCCGCATCAGCGTTAGAGAGCAGGACTTCATGGAACTCATGACAATCGTGTTCATAGCAGTCGGGCTGGCAATGGACGCCTTCGCGGTCTCCATCGTCACGGGCAGCGTCTACCGCGAGCTGCAGGTCAGGCACGCCCTGCGCATGGCGTTGTTTTTCGGAGGCTTTCAGGCGGCGATGCCCATTGTCGGCTGGTTAGCGGGACTCGGCCTGAGAGCGCATATCAGTGCTTACGATCATTGGGTTGCCTTCGGCCTGCTGGCGTTCGTCGGCGGCAAGATGATCTACGAGTCCTTCGCGATCGAGTCGGCCGAGAAGAACCTGAATCCCTCTAACCCTATGATTCTCCTGACGCTATCGGTGGCGACGAGCATCGACGCTTTGGCCGTCGGCTTCACGCTCTCGCTGCTGGCGACTTCCATCGCCGTGGCGGTCACGATCATCGGCGTCATCACGTTCGGCCTGTCTTATGTGGGAATCACCATCGGCAAACGCTTCGGCCATTTCTGCGAGCGCAAGATCGAAATCCTCGGCGGCCTCATCCTCATCGCCATCGGCCTCAGGATTCTAATCGGGCATCTCGCGGCATGACGCGCGACTTGGACGCCGCCAGGACATCTCCCGCACCGGTGACTGCCATTCCACAACCTCCAGCGCTGAACGGAGTCAAATAGGGCTCGACATGGCAACGACAAGCCCGGGATGGGCAACTCGTTGCCCATTGTACACAGCTCGGCGCAAGCCGATATTGCGTCACTTAGCTGTACTACACCAGCGGTAGCGGCGCGATTCGATTCCAACACGAATACGGCGTCTACAGATTCCCCATAGGCGCCAGCCCAGATGCCGTGCGCCTGCCGGGGCTGCTCCGTGTGTGCCGCCGATCCACAGACATCTGGCGTGGCCGCTGGCTTTGGCGCTCCGCTCGGCGTAACTGAGACGCGGGCGAAACGCCCGCCGGCAGAGCCTGCCCCGAACTCAGTCGAACGGATACCCGCCGCATGGCGGCCGCATATTTGCCCTTGCAGAGCAGGCGCACCTGCCTTAGTATGCACGTCGCGCGTTGTGCGTCTTGCGTTTCGCGCGACGCTGCCCGCATGACGAATTGTATGAGGACAGCTCATGACGGATGACAGACTGCGGATACATGAATACCCCAGTTTTCGCAAACCCCGCCTGATATTGGGTTTCTCCGGGTGGATGGACGGCGGTGATGTCTCGACCGGGACCATCCGGGTCCTGGTGGAGAAGCTGGAGGCGCAGCGTTTCGCCGAGATATTGCCCGAGGGGTTCTATATCTACAGCTTCCCCGGCGCGATGGATCTGACGGCGCTGTTCCGGCCGCATTGCCGGATTCGCCACGGACTGATTCGGGCGTTCGAGTTTCCGCAGAATCTGTTTTTCGGGTCTGCCGACAACGATGTGATCCTGTTTCTGGGCAAGGAGCCGAACCTGGCATGGGAGGACTACGCCGACTGTCTTTTCCGGCTGTGCGAGCGGTTCGGAGTGGAAATGGTGTACTTCATCGGCAGCGTCTCCGGGCTGGTTCCGCACACGCGCGACCCCCACATGTTTTGCTCGGTCTCCGACGCTGAGCTCAAGCCGGTCTTCGAGCGATACGGTATTGGATTCAGCGACTACGAAGGACCCGCGAGCATGACAACGTACCTGACGGCCCAGGCCAAGAGCCGGGGCATCGAGATGGTCAACCTCGTGGCGACCGTGCCCGCCTACGTACAGGGCAACAACCCGAAGTGCATCGATGTGGTCGTGCGTCGCATTGCCGGCATGCTCGGTCTGGAGCTGCATCTGGACGACCTGCGAGCTGCCGCAGATGAATTCGAGAAGAAGCTCACCGAAGTGGTGAACGAGCAGCCGGAGTTGGCCGAAAGCGTGGTCAAGCTCGAACAAGACTACGACAATGAAGTCTTCGACAACGAGATGGGCGATCTGAAACAGTGGCTGCACCAGAAAGGCATCCAGCTCGACTGAAAGAAGGCGTCACGCCAGAGCGATAAAGGTTCGCAGGATATCAGATTCTCAACGTATCGGGAAGATCGTGTTGTGCCCACTGAGGCTATCGAGTTGAGTACTGCCCTTGCTTCGGCCTTTTCGTGGGATAGAGTCGATCCGTTGGTCAACGTGGCCGACATCGATGACCGCGTCGTCGTGCCCGATATCGAGGGCCGGCCGCTGACGAAGGGAAGATAGCGCGCGTTTCGCACAGATACATGGAGGACACCAGAATGGCAAGGCTTCAGTTTTCCAGGAAAGCATCTCTGTGTCTTGTCGCAGCGGTGTTGAA
>CAZGRF010000290.1:4944-5215 GCA_964527825.1 uncultured Pirellulales bacterium | reverse complement strand
CGCCCAGCCAGGTCGTCTTTCCGGTCCACTTCGAGCGGGCCGTGCTCGACATGACCGTCACGCTCGACGGCGAGGACAAGGTTTCCGGCCTGTTGCTGCTTCCGCACGCCGAGGACATTCCCACGCCCGAGAGGAACGCAACCGCGCTGAGGCTGCCGTTCGAGGGACAATGGTATGTGTTCTGGGGCGGCGACGCAAAGGAACTGAATCAGCACCATGACGTTCCGAACCAGAGGTATGCCTTCGACTATCTCGCGGTCGACGAGACCGA
>CAZGRF010000290.1:0-4934 GCA_964527825.1 uncultured Pirellulales bacterium | reverse complement strand
ACTATGCCTTCGGGCGTAAGATCGTGGCGCCAGCCGCTGGCACGGTGACTGAGGTGATTCGAGGTGTGCGGGACAACCGGCCCGGCTCGATGAACCCTTATTCGGGCCTGGGCAACGCGGTCTTCATCCGGCACGCCGAGCACGAGGTATCCGTGCTGGCCCACCTCAAGCAGGGCAGTATCCGCGTCGAGGCGGACGACCACGTCAAGGCCGGACAGGTGCTGGGCCTGTGCGGTAATTCCGGCAACTCATCCGAGCCGCATCTCCACTACCACCTCCAAAACACAACCGTGATCCAGGACGGGACGGGAATCAAGTGCCTCTTCGAGAACGTCACTGTGACTCGCGACGGCAAAGAGCGAATCGAGACCCACCACTCACCCGTCAAGGGAGATCGTATCGAAGAAAGGCAATAGCGCCGCGGCAGTCGCTCACTGTGATCCAGATAGACGATGACCGTGTCGGCAAGACTTCTCGACAGAGCCAGCGCCGGCCGTGGGCTCTTGAGCCGGCCCACGGCCGCGCTGAGTATGCACACTGAGTTCCTGTACCGCTCTGTTCCAAACCTCGGACGCTGGGGCTGTTAGCGGCTGGGGTACTGGCCGCCACCGAAGTGATTGCTGCCACCACACCCGCTATTGCTCCAGAGTATGACGCCACCGCACTGCTTCGCGTAGGCCAGACCGTTGCCAAACAGGACGGTATTCTGGCTGCTCGTGGAGCTGCCATACGATACGTTGACCGGCTTGTAGCAGCACCCAGTCTGCGGCAGACACGGGGTCGGGGGCATATAACACGGGCTCGGCGGCGCGAAGCACGGGTTCGGACAAGAGAAATTGCCCGGAATGTAGCTGTCCAGGCCGGCTCCCCAGGCGGCGGTGCTGCCAATGAGCACCAGCGCCAACAACAATGCATACCTCTTCATGTGTTACCTCCTTGTAAATTGAAGTTCCCTTTTCATCAGAGTGACCTTTTCCGAAAGGTCCCTCCGTCCGGACGCACCTTAGCCATCCATGCAGGCGCACACAGACCATGTTGAACCTGTCTGTGCTGTTATGTTCTGGAACCTGACTTGCGAGAGGGACGGTTGAGTAGGCCCGAAATGCTCCTCCATGCCGTGGCCCTCCCCCCTCGCATGCCGTGATCAACTCCATCTAGTGCGCCATGATTGTACACGAGCGGATCGCCAGTTGTCAAGAAGAAAACGGTCTTTCTGGAGGCTTTTTGATCGTGTGTGCATGGTTGTGGTCATGGCTGAGGTTGATTGTCTCCATTTGGACTCGTGTCACTACTGCGTCGGTGCTTGCGAGCCACGGTCTGCGAGGGAGTTGGGTTCGAGAGATGGGTCCTGCCGCTGGCCGGAGGTGTTTTTGGAAGCTGGGCGACTGGGTGAGGACCGTATATCGACTGCTCCAGTTCCGTGGGCCGCCTGCATGCGGAACGTAATCGCAGCGAGCGTCGCTGCCGCAACCACTCGCCCAACTCAAAGAACAGATCTTGTCATCTCTGCCAGCAACCCTGGCGCAGTCGGCCTGAAAGCAGAACGCGTACAAACCCAGCAGCCTGCGCCGGCCGGGGACCACGTCAGAGGCCCGCGGCCGGCACCGGCTTCTATGTGAGTCTTCTGTGTCCGCGTCGTTCCGCGCCGCTGCCCGACCGGTCACTGACCGCAGTAGCTGTAGGAGTAGGAGCTACTCTGGGCGTTGCTGTTGCCGCCACCACAGCAGAAAACCACCTGGTTGCACGGGCTGCAAGGCCACCAAGCCCCACCGCAAGGCGGCTGGGGACATGGATTCGGATTCGGGGTGGGGCAGGGATTCGGGCACGGATTCGGCGTCGGGCACGGACCCGGTGTCGGACACGGACTCGGTGTCGGACACGGACTCGGTATTGGGCACGGATTCCAGCTCACCCAGTGACACATCGTGATGTGGGGGCTGTAATAGCAGATGCCCACCTGGTACCCCCAGGCGGTTGTACTGCATGCCAGCACGAGCACGAGCAACAATGCATACCTTTTCATGGTTCACCTCCCTGTAAAGAACACATTCCCTTTCATCAGAGCCCGGCCTTCTCCCGAAGGCCGCTCTGCTCGGACGCACCTCGCCCGTCCATGCAGGCGCGCATAGGCCAGAACATCTCTGTTCTTGCCGCGACACTTGGGAACATGACCCGCGCAAAAGGCCGGAGGATCATCCTGACGTGTACCCTGCACTCCGCCCTTACCCCCGTTATACGCGATAATCAGCTCCGTCTGATATCGACTTGCCTATCCTGCGCACATGAAGGCCAGGTTGTCAAGGAAAATATACGCGTTTTTCGAGTTCATTTTCTCTGTATGTGCGATCTGGGCCAGCCGGCGTGCGCCCTTCGATGATCTCAAAGTAGCGGTTGAACTTCTCATGCAACCCGGATACAAAGTGCGTTGCCGTTCGACCAGACGAAAGGTCCGGCGAACGATTCAGACTAACCGCTTTGGCGAGATCGGGAACATGGCCAGGGTCGGGAGAAAGCTGCTCATGCGCAGCAGGGATCAGTGGCGGGCTTGGTTGGAGAGGCATCATGCCACCGCGCAGGAAGTGTGGTTGATTCACTATAAGAAACACACGGACAAACCGGGGCTAACGTATGAGGAGGCCGTCGAAGAGGCCCTGTGCTTCGGATGGATCGACGGGGTGTTGAAACGGATCGACGACGAGAAGCACATTATCCGCTATTCGCCACGGCGGAAGAACAGCATCTGGTCTGAGCGCAACAAGGCGCGAGTCAGGAAACTGATGCGGGGACGCCGCATGACCAAAACCGGCCTCGATATGGTAAGAGAGGCCAAGGACAGTGGCCAATGGGACGCAGCAGCCCAGCGTGAGGACCGACAATCCGTCCCGGCGGAACTCAAAGAAGCACTCGCGGGGAACCAGGCCGCCCGCGACAGTTTCGCGAAGCTTGCCCCATCGCGTCGGACGCAGTTTGTCTGGTGGGTTTCCAGCGCCAGGAAGGAGCAGACACGTCGCGGACGGGCTGCTAAGGCAATACAATTGCTGGTCCGGAACGAGAAATGACGAATGCCTGAGGACACCTACTTCAATGCCGAGTTCAAGAGACAAAAGCGGAGAGACGTCCGAACACCCGCTGAGGAGACGGAGGCAAGTCATTCTCGTGTACCCTTGCGCAATCTGGGTGTTTTGGGGAATTCTCTCCGGCTTGCGCGTGGAACCTGGGCGGACGGAATTGGGCACGCGATTGATCGATCGCGCCTTTCTCGTCTGGCTGATCGGGGTCCCGATCTACCTTCTCTGGGCACGCGGGGTAGTATGATAACTCTGAGAGATTCAATCGAGGCGGAGGCGCGAGCCGAGGAAGTGTACCGCTGGCTCACGCAGCGTATGAGGGACAAGGAGTCGTATCGGGCCTGGCACCCCGACCACGTGGACATCCGCTGGATCAAGGGTGAACCTCTGGAGGAAGGCTCCATCGTTTACGCCGAGGAGTATCTCCACGGGGACCTGCACAAGCTCAAGTTTCGCATCACCAAAATCGTGCCGAATCGCCTGATCGAGTACAGGATCCTGTTTCCCTTGTCGCTCTTGGCCCCTGGGAACAAATTCATCATCGAGCCAAAGGGACCGGATGCGTGCACCTTCACCGCCACGGGCCGTCTCAGAATGCCGGAGTGGCTGTTCAGGAAGATGCACCGGAAACATGCCCACAAGATTGAAGCGACCCGGCAACACATGAGAGAAGAAGGCTTGAACCTCAAACGCGCGCTGGAGCAGTCCAAGGGCCGGGCATGAGCTACCCACGCCGACTGCCGGAGAAATGGCACCCTCAAAGCCCCGCAGCGGTAGGGCGGTTCACCTTGCCAGCCGCTCCATCAGTTGATCGATCACGCTTTCGATAAAAGCCGACCCGCGTTATGTCTGCACTGAGATGCATTACAGGATCGGAATCGCCTGCACGCGAACGGTCCCCATCGACACCCACAGATGTCGCGTCAGCACTTCCGTCACGTCATCTCTCATCTCGTTGAACTTCTTCTTGCTGATCCGGTCGCGCTTGTTCAGCAGCACCAACACCCCGTCGAGCTTCTTGTGGGCGAACGAGCCTCTGCGAAGGATCGTATCCAGTCGGTTGCAGAACAGGTGAAGCCATCGCAGTGTGGCCGCGATCTCTTTGCTGGAGTCCAGCACGATGATCACGGCGTGAGGCTTGCGCTCGCCCACCATGCTGGCATGGTCTATGGGGCCCGTCTGTCCCGGCGTGTCCACCGCCCGCCTCACCTTGAGCGTGAACCCGCCTTCGCGCATCTGAATCACGAACGTCGCGGATTTGGTGACGTGGTAGGTCATCTCGCGTGTGCGTGCCTTGCCCAGGATGCCCATCCGCAGATACTCGCTGAATTTCGTCTTGCCGGCGCCGCTGGGACCGACGACGAGGATGTCTTTGCCGGTGGCGTAGGTGAACAGGCGTGCCAGCCCCTTGGGCGCCATGCGCCCGGGCGCCTTTGTGTCCGAGCCCGTGGAAACGATCTGCCTCTTGGCGTCCATCGCACCTTCCCCTGCAGTACGGCCGTGCCAGGCCAGTTCCGAGCATTTCAGCCCACCCCAGTAGCACGCGCTCTGATGCCGTGGCGTCGGCCGGTCCCCGCCTTCCTGTCATCCCCTGACGGCTGGGGCACAACCCTGTTCCCGGAGCACCGAGGACGACATTATCACCCCACCTCGTCCCTCCGTCAAGCGTGTTCCTGCTAACCTGCCCCGTTTTACCACAGGGCAGCGAAAAAGGTCCGTGTCGCTGGGCGTGTCGCGGGCATCTTACCCGCGCTACCCCACGAACGCTAAATGCCCTCGGCCCGACGCAGGCCCCGATGCGAGGTAAACGGTCGCGGTTGCGAAGCTCGTTTCGGTTGCGTCTATGGTGGAACGGCCGGCAAGGCC
>CAZGRF010000289.1:0-5221 GCA_964527825.1 uncultured Pirellulales bacterium | reverse complement strand
GGAACAGGGCTGCCGCTCCCATACCTATCAGCGTAATTCCCAGGGCAACAGGGATAATAAGCAGGGCTGTCCATAAAACGGCTCTCCGGGCTGCACCGGCTGGGACACCTTGATGCTGTATGAAGCCGTGGAATTGCCGAGATCCTTGACCTCCACGGGGCAGAGGTTGCCGGACAGATCGTAGACCCGAAAATCCCCCAGGAACGATGTGTACTGCAGCGTAAAGATGTCTGTCGCCTCAGAGCCGTAGTTCGGGAACTCGAAGTACAGAGCGCCAACGGCTTCGTCTTTGTCGGCCTTGCCCACCATGATGAAGATCGAATCGATGTTCAGGTCGCCGCGTTGTCTTTCCGCCTCGGCCAGTTTGTAAAGTTCGAGCGCATCGTGCACCAGCGGATCATCCACCGTCACGGTCGGGCCGGCCGTGTCGCTGAGCACTGCCTTCTGCCCGGCCTCTACGTTGACAGTCGCCGCCGGCGTCTCCGCCAGCACTTTGCCCTTGCGAACGGTCACCTCGGTCTTCTGGGCGTATAGGCATGAGGGCCCGGCCATAAGAACCAGGGCGCAGAAGATGACTGCTTTCGCTTTCATTTCGTGTCTCCTCCCTGCTCGATTAGCAGGATATCGGTCTCGGGTCGTACAAGCTACTCATCAGTAACACTAACGGTGAATTCCGTTCCGAGCGCCTCCACCCGGCCGTGGGGAGTGCGGACGAAGAACGGACCGTGGGGACTCTCCAGACTGGCGGTGCACTCGCCCTGGTCGAGAGAGAATTCGGTCTTGTCACCATATGCCACCAAAGCCAGCATGCTGTTCTGGTTCACCTTGATCGTGGACTTGTTGTCTTCGAGCTCCAGGACAAAACGTGAACCGGTGGTCGAGTGAAAGGTGTCGCCGACGTACACGTCAGCGCTGCCGTCCAGTGTCCGCCACACGTCGGTCCCGTCGTGCCGGACCAGGACGGTTCCCTCAACGCCGCTGACCCGCAGCGGGACCGGAGCGGCGGACAGCCGATAGCGGGAATCAGTAATACCGGCTCGTCCTAAGACAAAGCCCACGAGCAGGCCAACTGCCAGCACGATTCCCGCCGCGACGGCGGGCCGCGCCCAGATTGTCCAGGGGCTGGCCGACCGAAGCGGTTTCGCTTCGGAGAGCCTGGCCATCACCTGTATCCTGGCTTGTGCCGCATCGGTCTGCGGCGCGAGGGCCTCCCGAACGATCTTGGTCGTCAGGCTACAGCGATGGTATTCCTCGCGGCACGCCTCGCATGTCTCGGTGTGGCCCTTGAGCCTCTCGAGCTCGTCAGCAACTATAGTCCCATCGATGAATCTCTCGATAAGGTCTCTCGCCATCTGACAAGTTATCATGATCCGACCTCCTCAAGAAGTGGTGCAAGGTCTCGGCGGAGTATTACATAGGCCCGATGCAGCCAAACGCGTACCGTGCCGGGGCGCTGGCCCAATTGTCTCGCGATCTCAACAGCCGAGAGCCCCGCCACGAACCGCATGATGACTAGGCTTCGGAATTTCTCAGGCAACTGCCGTACCGTTTCCCTGACGAAGTGAACCTGGCTCTCGGTCAGTCCCGGATTGGCGGAGTACACGGGTAGAGACACGGGATGTTGCGTTTCCGCATGGATGGTATGACGTCTCAGGGCTGCCCGTTGGCGAATGTCTCTTCTGACCGCATCCGTACACAACTGGAGGGCAATCTTGCTAAGCCAACCGGGAAAGCGAGATGGGTCCTGGAGCCGGCCGAGTTGAGCGTATGCCTTCAGAAAGCCCTCCTGGGCAATGTCTTCCGCATCGGCCGGATCGCCGATCCTGGTCATCGCCAGCGCGACCGCCATCTTCCAGTGCCGCTCGACGAGCGTGCCAAATGCCGAGACATCGCCCTCCAGCGTGGCTCTCACAAGCTGCTCGTCGGTCATTTTCGCCTTTGCCAGGTCGTTCGTCATCCAATCTCACCTGATACAAATCCACGGCAATTCTACCAGATAGAACGCGGAAGCGGAAAAAACGCTACAGAAGACCGTCGAAGATGTGCGGGACGCTAAGGCAGAATTCTCACCGTGCCGCGATTGCCATCGACCTGAATGGTTTGGCCGGTCTGGATGATTTCAGTGGCGTGGCCCACATTGGTCACGGCAGGGATGCCGAGCTCACGGGCCACGATGCTACCGTGGGAAAGCAAGCTGCCCTGATTCATGACAATCCCGGCGGCCGGTATGAAGTACGGCGTCCAGCCCGGGTCGGTGAAGGGCGCCACGAGAATCTCGCCGGCTTCGAGCCGAGTGTGACTGTCGGTTCTGAGTATGACTCGTGCTTTCCCGGTCGCCACCCCTGGACTTACAGCTAGGCCTACCAGCACCTCGACGCCGGTATCGATTTCTTCCGGGACGTACGTCTCGGGATCGAACTCGCCCACAATCAGATCGGGAGGCGACATCGAGTTCCATTTGTCGTATTCCGCCCGCCGCTCGGCAACAACCGCCCGGACGTCGAACTCCGCCTTGCCACGCGCGACCGCTTCGAGTTCTTCGACTTTCAAAAAGAAAACGTCGTCGGGATTGGCGAGCATGTCACTGGCACAGAGTCCGTCGCCAAGTCTGACAAGCAATCGGCGCGTAGTGGCGAACAGCCTGATGACCTCGCTCTTGATGTTCTCGCGAAAGGCCGCACCTTCCTGAGAGCGAACCACGAGACGGTTGAAGAGCATCCGCTTCAATGGACTTCTGAGCTTACCGTGGCAGTGCTCCTCAAGCTCGCGACGCTCGCGGGCGATGCGCTGGTGATTCTCCAGCGGGCTGGCCTTGTCGAGACACGACAGGTAGCCCCGGACCAAGCCGAGCACGTAATCCGGCGACTCCGACCAGCGAGGATTCGCAAGCTCTAACTCCGCCCGGCAATGGTGCCCACGATGCCTCATGAACTCATTCCAACCGCGGAGGAACTCACCGGCCTGCGGCAGGCGCGACAACCCTGCCTTCACCTTGCTCCACGGGCCTCCGGCCCAGATGGCGTCCTTAACCTCGGGCCGCTTGTTCGTCTCGACGGCCAGCGCCCAGAGATCCATCGCCGCCTGGGCATCGTCCATGTTGCCCACACCGGCCAACAGCCGGCCCGCGCACGTCCGGTCCGAGAGCCATCGTGCACACACCCATTGAAGGGCAGGGTAGGCCGCCATAGCGCCAAACAGGTAGTTTGCCTGGCCGATGATGTCGCAGAAGACAGCAACGATCTCCTCGCAGCGGCGCGCCAACTGCTCGGCAGACATCCTGTCGATATCAAGACGCTCCCATCCTTCATTCCCGGCTTTGGCCTTGGCGAGGATGGATCGCCCTCTCTTGGGCGTGCACCAGAGAATTGAAGGAATCAGGACGGGGATTCTCAGGATGAATCGCATCCGGCCAGCCTTTATCTGCGGCAGGTCATCGACGGTCGCGTCGCTGAACATCTTGCTCATGGCGACTAAGGCCGGATTGCTACCGACGTCGCTCGCGAAGTCGATGCGCTTCGAGCCAGCCAAGCGTTTCATCACCGCCGCCCAGAAGCTCGCATTGAAGTAGATGCGACCGGCGTGATAGTCGTGAAGAGGGACGCCGATCCGGTCGACGCCGATCCGCTTCAGGAGAGGATCAAACATGGCCCCTGCCACACCATCGACGAAAGACCTCGTGATAGGCGTTACGACGTCGGGCATGACTTCCTTGGCCGGGAAGCTGCTCCAGACGTAGCGGTCACGGTGCGATTTCGCCTCGCCCAGAGCGGTGATGGGCCTGGATTGCAGCAGGTAAATGTGGGAGTCGGCCACCGCCCATTCCATATCCTGGGGGCAGCCAAACCGGTGTTCAACGCGCCGAGCCAGTCTTGCCAATTTCCTGATCGTCGCTCGATCGAGGATCGGTGCTTGCTGCGTTACATCTTGCGTGACGATGCTCAGCGTCCGTTTCGCCACGACGAAGCGGTCCGCGGCGATCCTGCCTGAGACGAGCGCATCGCCAAGACCAAGACAGGCGTCGATAACGATTCGGTCGGTCCGTCCGCTCGCCGGGTCGGCCGTGAATAGAACACCCGAGGCCACCGCCGGCACAAGCTCCTGCACAATGACCGCCATCTCGACCTGCTGGTGCTCGATCCCGTTGCGGCGGCGATACTCGTACGCCCGTTCGGTCCACAACGAGGCCCAGCACTGCTTGATGGCGTCGAGACACTCCTTCCGTGACGTCACACTGAGAATCGTCTCATACTGCCCCGCGAAGGAGTGTCCCGGCAGGTCTTCAGCCGTCGCGGAAGACCGTACGGCGACAGCCTCTGCGCCCAGTTGCTGATACGCTGCTGCAATCTGTTCGCGCAGGCAATCCGTGAAAGGCGATTGAACGACCGATTGCCGGATTTGCTCAAGCACCGACGGCGCGCCGTCCGACCGGCTGTCGAGTACGTCCAGAAGCGACGCGATTCGCCGGCCGAGGTTGCCAGCGTTCAGATGCTCCCTGAAGGCCGAAGTGGTCAGAAAAAAGCAGGGAGGGACCTTCATGCCAAACCTGCGCAGTCTGTGCAGACTGGCCGCCTTGGGACCGATCAAGGACCGGTCATAGGGCAGCCAATGCCTGTCCAGCCAACAAATGAGATTTGTGTTCATGCCGCGTAAGTCCGACCAGCGTCAGGAGGCGGGCCGTTGCCAGGCAGATTCGTGTCCCGCCCGATGTATTATCTTCTCAGCGATGATGTTACACACTGTGAAGACGGGTGTCGCGAGGTTTCGTTACAGCCCGTTTCGTCCCTCACGCCTGAGGTTGCCTCACGCCGTTCCAGACCACTTGGCAGATCCGACTTCGCGCACGTTAGGGCCAATCGCCATCAGTTCGTGCTACGCATCCGGCGGCGGGAGTATCTGACGAAGAAAACGCACCAAGGCGCGACGCCTGCCAGGACGATGGAAGAGGCAGCGACCCCGAGCGCTGCGCCACTCGGCAGAGTCAGTTCCTGATAGTCCTCGGGGATTTCGGGCCGGAAGACCGCCTCGTCGATCTCCACACCCCACTGGAAATGGCCATCCATCTGCGTGGCCTCCGCGTTCTTGAAGAAGCTGACCACGCAGGGCTTCAATTGGACCTCGCCATCTGTCTGGATGGGTAGGTTGGTCTTGGGGTCTATCCATACGCGCCCAGTGCCGTTCTGGAGGTTGAAGAGAAGTTTGACGATGGCCGGATTGAATCCCT
>CAZGRF010000288.1:0-5262 GCA_964527825.1 uncultured Pirellulales bacterium | reverse complement strand
AGCAGCCAGGTCAGTTCCGTCACCTCGGGAACATCCGATTGACGCCAGAACACCGTCTTCTCCGCGTCAAGGCCCAGGGCCATGTAGTCCATCGTCACTTCGAGACTGTGCTGGGCCAGCGCCTGGGGCGAAGGGTTGCTGGTCAGGGCATGGTAGTCGGCAATGAAGTAGAAGCCCTCGTGCTCGGCCTGCAACTGCAGGTGCTGTCGCATCGCACCGAAATAGTTGCCGATGTGCAGTCGCCCCGAGGGTTGGATACCGGATAGAACTCTCAAATGGACCTCCGGAAAGCAAATGACCGGCGTAAGCAAACTGGGCAAAATCAGCGCCGGCAGGATAATCAGGATGGGAACCGATGTCAAGCATTTTGACTTCAGGCAACTGCCCCAACGATCATGGGACTTTTCTCAAAGCCCCATTACCCTTGTCTTAAGGCAACGGGCTGCCACAAGGCTCTCGTTGGAGGGGCGCCCGCCGGGAAGGTGCCCGATGGCGCTCGAACGGCGGCCCTTGTATGAGTCGCCCGCGCCAATTAGAATGCGCCAGGTCAGAAGTCAAAGGATGTCGTGCTATGGTGCGGATCACCCATCTCGGAATCACCTCCCAACAGCAATGGGTCAGAAGGCATCGGGCCGTGGCCAGGCCGGGCCGAGTGGTCGGATCAGTGGCGATGCGACAATGCCGTCAGGCCGAGGTGGCTTGGACTCCCTCTTCTTGTGACATCGCGGCGAGCTTCTCTGCTTCCTTCGGGTTAGGGCGCAGGCCCGACCTCTGCGCGGTTGCGTTCTTGCGATGATCGGGCGTTGAGTTGCTTGCTACCAATTCAGCAGGCGCTGCTCCAGACCTTCACGGAGGTAACTGGGCATATCTTCTTCGAGCAAGCTCTCAACCAATTCCCTGGAGATCCTCTGCGGAGCGCCGAGCCAGTGGACAAGCAGGAACGCTCGATATCCCGCTGGCATGGAAGCGTCTTTCACAATTGCCTCGATCGCATCGGCCACCGTGGGCCCGAATATATCGTTTGCATGATACCCATCGAAATCAGGCTTGCGGGGGTCACGAAATAGAAGAGATTCACCGTTGGTCTCGGCATACCGTTGCGGCCAGACCTCCCACAGGAGTCCTTCGACCACTGCCTGATTCCTCCCATACGGTCCGGACAGAAGGCTATTCAACACGGCTCGTCGGAATTCATCGGAATTCGCCTCGCCACAGACGTCGACAACGAACTCGCTGCTGGTATAGGACACGAGCCTTCTCACGGTGGTAGGGGAAGGGTCGGTCTCCAGCAGCTCCGCAGCCGCGGCCTTCATGAGGGGTTTGGCCCAGTCCACCGTCTCATAGTCCGTGGTGAGCAGCTCGATCCTCACGCCCGCTGTGATGGCGCTGTCGGCCGCCAGTCTCTTGAAGCAGGCCAGGCGGTCCTCATCGAGCACGCCAGACGTGGGATGGAAGTACCGCCACAAGGTCTCGGCTTTCCTGGTACCGTCAATGGCGGTCGGGTCATCGGGGTATTGGGGAAATCCATGCGCCACGGTTGGCAGCAGAAAGGGCTCTTCGAGGGTCTTCCAGAGTTCGTTCCATGATTCTCGCACCTGTTCCTCCACAATGGCCACGGCTTGCGCGGCGCGCAAGTCGGCGAGCGCCCAGGCAACCTCCGATCTCACCTCGGCGAGGTCCATCTCGTCATACCAGTCCATCAATATCTGCTCGTCGCCCCACGCATACAGCACGTCCGCCGCGACCAGAGTGGCAAGCTCATCGCCTTTGCTCGATATCTGAAGCAGTCCGGCTTTGTCCTCGTCCTGGGGGTGCTTGATTCGAGCCAGCAGACAAAGGGCATACCAGTCGCTGAGTCCTTCTTCGGACAGGGCCGACCGGATGATGGTATCGCTGGCCTCCGGCGGCATTGGGAACAACTCATAGTGTTCCCATCGTTTTCTGATGATCTGAACTCGCAGGCTTGGTGTGACAGAGTGGTAGAAGTGAAGCAGAGAAGTGATGCCTCCTGTCTCGTCCGCCTGGCCTTCTTCGAGCACTCTGGCTTGATCGTCGATGATTTGGCGGACCAGCATTATGGTGGCCTCGGTGGAACCGCAGGCGGCCTCGGCTCTCAGTAGAGGCAATGATACGAGATGGGCCTCATCAACAATCCGGGCATGAAGTCCCTGCAACGGCGTGGTGAGACGTGCGTCCTGAGTACATGCCGCCCGCCAAACGATCCATTCCGCCCATCCGTAGGGTGCCGACCACTGCCGCTCTGGGACATCCGGCAAGTATGATGTCTCGGGGGAGATATCTTCGATCCGCCGCGCCAGAACGCCAACCAGCGATTTCCTCTCCTGCGCCGTCCCGAAATGCCGAATCCAGTCGGTGACGATTTCCATCTCGCCGACCATAGTCTGAAGGTCCAGATACCAAAGGGTCGGAGGCGGTGGGTCGTTGCCAAGTACATCGGCAACTCGATCGCTGAGGATCGGGCCAGGCTCTTCGCTGCGAAGCTTCATCAGGGCGAGATAGGCTTCCATCCGTATGAGTTGATTGTCGTGCTTGGCGCACCGCACCAGCGTATCCTCGACGGATTCGGCGACTTCGTGCTCGAGGGCGATCTCGCCGAGCGCCCAGATGCAACTGCGTACATGGGTGCAACCGATGTTGACAAATGTCTCCGTGTCGTCTCCCGAGGAGAGCACGCTCCAACGAAAGGACCATTGCTGCAAGCCCACCCATGAGAGAATCCTTGCGGAGGGGGGCAGCACTGACTGGTAGTCCTCCGACGCCGGTTTCATCCGGTCAAGGGCGTCACCGGACAATACGCTCAGAAGGGGGGCAATGCCGTTTGGATCGCGGTGACGACCATATTGCGTCGCTGCCTGAGCCACGCGCAACGGGTCGTTGTCTGCAAGCCATTTCGCATAACCGAGATCCTTGAAGACCAGGTCGGCCACCATCTCTTCGGGCTGAAAGACCCTCCTGAGTCTCGTGATACATCCATTGAATGCGGTTGTCGTTCGACCCTCAACGATTTCGGTCGTGTGCTCCACGTCCGAAAGGTAGGAGCCGCCGGGCACTTGGCGGATCGGTCCGCCGAACAACTCGATCTCCCACTTGTCGTCTGCGAAGGTCTCCGGCTCGTAGTGCTTCGGACCCTCGATGTAAATCAGCTCTTCCACCGGCCCGGCTGCCATGCTTGTCAACCGGAGCGGGTAGACACACGCAGAGGACTGGAACACCATCTCCAGAGGGTGCAGCATGCCATTGGCTAGCTTGTCACGAGTGATCTCCGTCAGGGCGTCGGGATGTATCTTCGACGCCACCATCCACCACTGGTTCTCGATGTAGTCCTGCAGTACGGGGGCAATCCTAACGGGCACGCCGAAACCATTGGAATTGAGCCACTGCAGGACGTTTTCTGCCTCTGTAGGTCGCAGCAGGACGACATCATAGTCCCCAACTCGGCGGTGCCATTCGACCGGGCTCGACTCGGTCGTCCCGCCGCGACCGCCGCCGGCGGTGGAACCGTGCAACTGCAAACCCAGAAAGTCGGTGTAGGAGATATCAGGCAAAGCCGTCTCCGCACCGAGTTCATCAAACACGGCGTCGTCACCCCGCTCGACCGTCGGCTGCGACGGAACGGGCACGATCCAGACCATATCTTCGGCTGGGCCTTCGTACTTCGTTTGGATCAACAGCTTCTCCTCGGAGCCGTCCCAGCGGATGTAGACCTTCTGGGTAGGCTGCAATACCTCGACGTGTCTGTCCGGGGCCCAGGGGAAGAATATCCCTCCGTCGCCAAGGGCCGCGCCGGCACAGACCAAGACGTTCAAGCAACAGGCTATTATGAGGAGTCTTCTCGCTTTCATGGTCGTATACTCCGCCATCCGTCGGTCTCTCGCGATTTGTTGCAAGCCGCGCCGACACAGTACGGTCAGCACTACCCAATAGGATAGTGATTCCAGAGGAAATATCAAGCAAAATCCAGCCCGTATGCATCTGGGATTGCCGCGGGAGATAGTCCCTGATGAGCCTCAGGGGTGTGGTTGAGCAAAAAGGCCCGGGGTACATTGAGCCATGCCCCGGGCCGAGCGGTCAGATCCACTGTTCGGCAATGTTATGCTCAGGCCGAGGTGGCCTTGGCTCTCTCCTCTTGTGACATCGCGGCGAGCTTTTCCACTTCTTTGATGTTCAGGTCGAGGCCCTTCGCCACGCGGCGGCCATAGTCGGGGTCAGCCTTGTAGAACAGGGCGGTCTGGCGCAGTTGGATGTGTTTCTGTGCCCCGCCCAGATGAGCGACGATATTGCCTACCAGGTGCTCGCGCTCGGTGTCGGTCATGACACGGCGGTACAGCTCGCCCGGCTGGAAGAAGTCGTCGTCCGTCAGCTCTTGCGGATGCCGAGCCGCAATGCCCTCCAGCTCGATCGGCGGTTCGGCTACGCTCGGGTCGGGGCCGGGGCCACCCATCGAGTTGGGCCAGTAGTTCGGTCCGCCCTTGCCGTTGTCGTCCAGCCGCATGTACCCATCGCGCTGGTAGTTGCTCGCCTTGGCAGCCTTGGGCGCGTTGACCGGCAGGAGCTGGTAGTTCGTGCCCAGTCGGTACAGGTGCGCGTCGTGATACGATATCAAGCGTGCCTGGAGCATCTTGTCGGGCGAGGCGGCGATCCCCGGTACGAAATTGCCCGGGCAGAATGCTGCCTGCTCGACCTCGGCGAAGTAGTTGTCTGGATTACGATTCAGCGTCATCCGGCCGATCTCGATCAGCGGGTAATCCGCGTGCGGCCAGACCTTGGTGATGTCGTTGATATTCCAGCGGTAGGTCTTGGCATCCGCCGCCGGCATGATCTGCACACACACCTTCCACGAGGGGAACTTGCCCTTCTGGAGGGCCTCGCGGAGATCGCGCGTGGCGTAGTCGGGGTCCTCGCCGGCGAGCTTGCACGCTTCCTGTCGCGTGAGGTTGCGGATGCCTTGCTCGGTCTTGAAGTGGTACTGAATCCAATGACATTCCCCCTTGGCGTTGTACCACTTGAAGGTGTGGCTGCTGTAGCCGTTCATGTGGCGGTAGCCATCCGGCGTGCCTCGATCTGAGAACAGCACTGTCACCTGGTGCAGTGACTCAGGTGTCAGCGAGAGGAAATCCCAGAACATGTCGGGGTTAGGCATGTTCGTCGCGGGATCGCGCTTCTGCGTGTGAATGAAGTCCGGGAATTTCGAGGGGTCGCGGATGAAGAACACCGGCGTGTTGTTGCCGGTCATGTCGTAGT
>CAZGRF010000287.1:0-5284 GCA_964527825.1 uncultured Pirellulales bacterium | reverse complement strand
GGCCAGTTCGAGGCACTTCTTCGTGCAGTCCAGCGTGCAGCCGTCGATGGCGACGATGCGAGAGGCGGCCTTGGTCTTCTGCACGATGCCTTCGACCCGCCCCCCGACGCCGGCCAGACAGAACATCTTTCCGCTCCCATCCTTCGTCATCTTGCGGGCCGCCCGGTCGCTGATGGCGCCGACGTCGGCCGCCCCGGAACATGCGAAGATCAATGTCTCACCGCCGCTGCATTCATGTGCGTTACGCATTTCGGACCTCCTTTATGACTTCATATCCCTTTTGCGGCCGCGAATTCACACCAGCATCTTCTTGATCTCGTCGGGCGAAGGCACCTTGCCGACGACCTTCACCTGCCCGTCAATGGCGAGGGCAGGTGTCATCATCACGCCGAACTTCATGATCTCGTTGATGTCCGTGACCTTCTCGACATCACAGTCAAGCCCGAGACTCGCGACGGCGGCCTCGGCGTTCTCCGCCAGCTTCTTGCACTTGGGGCATCCGGTTCCCAGGACCTGCATTCTCATATAGTCGACTCCTCGATCGGCCCAAGGCTTGCCGCCCCAGGCAAGTTACTGAATCACTCTTTGCCGTGAGGCGGTCGTGCAACACTCTTGTTGACGATATCCCCCCGGTTGCCAGCGTTCGGGTAGGGGTCAGGTTCCCACGAGAGCGCTTCCAGCGTCTCTACGTAGAATGACTCGCGCAGCGGCCTCTGAAGGAGTTGCCGCGCGTAGTCCCATTGCCATCTTTGACATCGGTCCATATCAGCAGCATTGAAATCTCCGCTGCGAACCTTGCGCTCGAGCGCGGCAAGTTGCGCAGGGAAGACGTCCGGACGCAGTGATACTCTGACAGCCTGCTTGGTGGAAACCCGGTACAGGACGAATTCATTGCCCAGCGAAGGGTCGATCTTTTGAGTGCCGAAGCGAATGCGACCTCCGGTCAAGTATGCAGCCACATCACCGTAGCAAGGGGAGTTGTTGGTGATGCAACACGTGTCGGTCCGGTCGACGACGCCGTTCGGATAGAGTTGGCTCAGACCCAGGCTCATGGCACATGCGGCGGTAACGAGACCGTCACAGGGATGTCCGTGCATCTTGATGAGGTCTTTCACCGTGACGGTCTTCGGTTGTCCTGCGTAAGGGCCGAGGCTGCTTTCCGTGTCCAAGACGCGAAACGTAGGCGCATAAGGGGCCTCGGCCATCCAATCGAAGTAGTACCAAGTCACACGGGGCTGTGCCTCACGCTGCGCGGTCCTCCCACAGCCCGATAGTGCCAGGAGAACAGACAAGAGCACCACCAGCCTCGTTCGATTCAAAGTCATGCCGCTATTGCTCCAAAGACAAGTCCACAGATTGTTGCCATTGCGATCACGAGGGAGACAAAGACGATGGTCTTATGTGTTCCCATGATCGAGCGAATCACGAGCATGTTGGGCAGGCTCAGGGCAGGACCGGCCAGCAGCAGAGCCAGCGCGGGGCCTTTGCCCATGCCGGAGCCCATGAGACCCTGCAAGATTGGCACTTCGGTAAGGGTGGCGAAATACATGAACGCGCCGGCCACGGCTGCGAACAGGTTCGACCAGATCGAGTTGCCTCCAACGGCGGCGTTGACCCACCGCGTGGGGATGATTCCCTCATGGCCCGGGCCGGGTCGTCCCAGCAGGAAGCCGGCGGCAAGGACGCCGAGCAGCAGGAGCGGCAGGATCTGTTTGGCGAAGCCCCAGGTGGCTTCGACCCATTCGCCCAGTTCGGTCCGGCTGAACCAGGCATTTACCATGAAGGCGAACGCCACTATAAGCAAGCCGACCAAGACCCAGCGAAGCCTGGAGATCAGTTCGTACAGGTTGTTCTTCCGGATGTCCTCGACTCCCTGCAGCAGATCGGCCGGGAGTTCCTGTTTCTTGCCGGCCGTGTCGAGGATCGTGACTGTCTCGTTCGTCCTGCTGACCACTGTCCCTTCGACCTGGTACGTGGTGAGCCCGCCGGGACAGCAGAGGAATACCGCGCGAACGTCCCCACTGCGGGCCCAGTTGGCAAAGACAAGAATCCCGACCATCGAGGCGAAGTACAGAGCATTCTTCCAGAGCGGGCGTTTGACGACGGGTTCGGGCATGGCCATCTGGACATCAGCCTTTTCCGTCTCCTCCTTGCGGTAGATCAAGTGCATCAGCAAGCCGATGATGACACTGAACAGCACGGCGCCGACGGCGCGAGCGATGCCGATCTCCAGGCCGAGGATGCGTGCGGTTAGGATGATGGCGAGGACATTGACGGCCGGGCCGGCGTAAAGAAACGCTGTGGCCGGGCCGAGGCCGGCCCCCATCCTGTAGATGCCCGCAAACAAGGGAAGCACCGTGCACGAACACACCGCCAGGATCGATCCTGAGACCGACGCGACGCCGTAGGCCAGAACCTTGTTGGCTCGGGCACCGAGGTATTTCATGACCGAGGCCTGGCTGACGAAAACCGAAATAGCCCCGGCGATCAAGAAAGCCGGCACCAGGCAAAGCAGCACGTGTTCGCGGGCGTACCACTTGACCAGGTGCAGCGATTCCATAACGGCGCCGTCGAAACGGCCGATCCCGACCGGCAGATAGAAGCAGGCTATGAAGACGCCGACAATAGTAGCGAGCTTCTTCCACTCGCGTTTCCAATCCATCGAGTGATTCCCCCAGCTACAACGCGGCCAGCAGCTTCTCGTGCTCCTTGGCTTGGTGTTTCAGGACCCGGATGGCGCAGCCGAGGAAGTCCACGACGCAGGGCGTTCGCAGCCGGTAGAAGACCTTCAAGCCCTCTTTGCGCGAGTCCAGCACCCCGGCGTTGACCATTACGGACAGATGTCGCGAGACGTTCGAGCGTTCCGAGCCTACGTGCTCGGCGATATCGCAGACGCACCTCTGACCGTCCTTGAGGAAGTCGATCACCGCGATCCGCAGCGGATGCGCGATGGCTTTGGCAATCTCAGCCTGCCTCTCGAACAGAAGGTTCTTTTTCATGTCTACCATGCTACTGCTCCAGCCATGTATCGACCGAGTGCGAGCGTGGCCCCTTTTATAACTATATGGCAATATACTCACATAGTTGCACAATGTTCAAGGGCGGACGTGAAATTCCTCCGAAATCTGTGTCAGTCACACGGGCTATGCCGCCTTGAGAAGAGCCAGATCGGCACGCTTGGGAAAGTGCAGTTCTCGGAGGACGCGCCGGAAGGCGGTCAGGGTTAGTTTCTCGGGAGCGAGGATCTCGATCTCAATCGGTCTTCCATCCCGCGTGAAGTCGATCGCGAGCCCCGGCTCGATCCGCTTGACCCAACTGCTCTTGTCCGCCGATCGGCGTGGCAAGTAGTAGTACGCGGCCAGCGCCCGCCCGTGTCGGAACGTCACCTCAAGATACGACTCGTTCATGTCAGGGTTCCCGTCCTGCCGTCGCGGCGGGTAGGGGGCCGGAGGCGACGAGTTTCTTTCTCGCCGAGTCCACGGTCAGGTTGAGACCTTCGAGGGTCCGCGCTCCGAGCAGGCCGAGGTCGCCAGGCTCGGCGAAGACGACTTCGTCGATAGTGAAGCTACCAGCGACGCGCAGGATGGCAAAGCCGACGCTACGGGTGATGATCTGGCCGTTAGCCATGACGAAACGGAGGTCCTTTTTCTCCCTGGCTACGCCGATCTTCTCTAATGTTGTGGCGGGGACCCAGGTATATTCACTGCCCGTGTCCACCAGGAGCCTCGGGAGGCGTGCCGCCTTGGCTCTGTCGGTGTGATTCTCGATTCTACAGCTTGCGTGGAATGTTCCCATGCTTTTGTACTCCCGTCGATCTTCAGTGGGAAGAAGTCCCGTAAATCCGAAAGAGCAGCCGGTTCTCAAGGACCCAGTATACTCAGAGGAGCTAGCCCTGGCAAGCCTCCGACTCGCGGGTGGAGACGCGATATCTTGCATCTCTACGACACAACCAGCTTATCCACCGGCACCCGTTGTCGGTTGTCTCCACACGTGCGGCTTGCTATGCGCTCACGGGCACACGGCGAACGGGCGGTGAATTGGTGATTGATGTTTGGGGGCGGGGGTGGTAAGAAGTAACGCTTCGCGATCATGGCAAATGTGCAGAAGAAATACCGGGTGTTCATCAGTGCGAACGACCCCAGTGCCGACGCGCATTGTGCAGGGTTGATTGCGGCGCTGAACGAGCAGGGCGGGGCGGAGATCGAGTTTGTTGGGGTGGGCGGGCCGAAAATGGCGGCAGCCGGCTGCGAGCTGCTCGAGAGCACCGTCGGCAAGTCGGTGATGGCCTACAACGCCCTGGCCCACGTGGGACATTTCTACCGGCTCATCAAGCGCATCCGGCTCTATCTGCGCGAGCATCCGGTTGACTTGGTGATTGTCTGCGATTCTCCCTCGTTCAACTTCCACGTCGCCAAGGCGGCCAAGCGGGCCGGCATCCGGACGCTGTTCTACGTTGCGCCACAGCTATGGGCTTGGGGTGGCTGGAGGATCGGCAAGTTGCGGCGGTGCTGCGACAAGCTCTGCTGTCTGTTGCCCTTCGAGGAACGGTGGTTTGGTCGGCGCGGCATCGACGTGACTTTCGTCGGTAATCCGTTGCTGGATAAGTTGCCCGAAGATCTGACGAGCTTTCGCAGGAATTACGTCAACTTCGACCCGCGGCAGGCGCGCATCGCCCTGATGCCCGGATCGAGATCGGCCGAGATCGAGTCGCTGTGGCGGCCGATGCAGGAGATCGCACTGAAGCTCAAGCAGGTGTATCGCGGTATGCACTTTGTAGCTGTAGCCGCCAGCGATGAACGGCGAACGCTTCTGGAGCAGACGCAGATTCCTGGTTTTGCCTGCGAATACTCTGTGGACTCGGTGGCCGGCACGGCCGACGCGGTCGACCTGGCTCTGGTTGCCAGCGGCAGCGCGACGCTTGAGGTGGCTTCAGCCGGCTGTCCCATGGTCGTCATGTATCAGACGAATCGGATCGCGTGGCACCTGGTCGGCAGGTGGCTCGTGCACCCGAAGTTCTTCACGTTGGTCAACCTGCTGGCCGACCGCAGGCTGGTGCCCGAGTTCATGCCCTATTTCACGTCCATCGATCCGATTGTCGCAAGAGTCACTGCCTTTCTGCAGAACCAGCAATCATTGATCCGCACGAGCAGCGACCTGATCGATGTCGTCGAGCCCCTCACCAAGAAGAAGGCCGGCCCAGAGGTGGCGCGGATCGCCCTGGACATGCTCACGTGCTCTGCTGAATCGGAGCGGTCTGGGTGAGTGCTTTCACAAAGAGCAGTCA
>CAZGRF010000286.1:0-5295 GCA_964527825.1 uncultured Pirellulales bacterium | reverse complement strand
TGTCCGGCTGGGCCGGCGGAGAATAGGATAGAAACAGATTGGGTCGGGTCCCGATGTCCATCGGGAGCCGGCCCAGTTTCATTCCACACGCCGACGCATTTTCGCCTACTCGGCAATTTGCATCCGCGAAGTGGTTTGCCTGTAAGGTAAAATCGACTGGATTGCCGTCTTATGGGTGACGATCGATGGTCGAATACTGTGCGGGTGAGTTCCAGATGCTCGAAGACCGAAAGCTCGTGGCAAGGCTGAAGCGCGGCGACAAGGTTGCCCTGCGGGTGATCTACGAGAAGTACGAGCGCGACCTGTTCACGCTGGCGGCCCATCTGCTGGCCGATCCCGCCGGAGCCGAGGACGTTCTGCAGGATGTCATCGTTGCGTTTGTCCAGTCGGTACACGGACTGAGCCTGCGCGGCAGTCTCAAGGCGTACCTCGCTACGGCGGTAGCGAATCGAGCGCGCGACCATTATCGCAGAGAATCCCGGCGGCGAATCTCGTCGCTCGATGCCGCCGAGCATCTGGGCGCGAGTGACGACGGACCGGTCCGCACCGTGATTCGCGCCGAACAGATGCAGGAGGTCGAGGTCGCGCTCGCCGCTCTGCCCTACGAGCAGCGTGAAGTTGTCATGCTGCGTGTGCACGCGGACATGAAGTTCAGAGAAATAGCGGAGCATCAGAATGTGTCGGTGAAGACTGCTCTGAGCCGGTACCAATACGGACTCGATAAGCTTCGCGCCATGTTGGACGGTGAGGTTCCAAATGAACCCTAACGATCGCATAGAAGAGCTGCTGAAAGCTACACGTTACGAACCAGGCTCCGGCGCCCGCGACCGCATTCTGAATCGCGCGTACGAGGCTATGGATCAGACCGACAAGTCGGGACCGGACGTCATCCGGGCCGGCGTGTGGAGGATAACCATGAAGACCAGAAACATGAAGATAGCAGTGGCCGCGGCGGTGATCCTGATCGTTCTTGGCGGAGTCACCTTCCGGCCGTTCGGCCATTCGGAGAAGGGACAATGGTGGCTCGGCCCACCGGCGGCCTGGGGACAAGTCATTACCGATTCCCTCGACAGAGTCCAGGCTTTGGTCTATCGGGAACGCTACGTGTTCGTCGGAGACTATGGCTACACGCACGTCTCGGGCAACTGGAGTCGTTGGTATAAGACCCCTGAGAGACTGCGGCGGGATAAGTTCTACGACGACACTCTTGTCAGCACCATGTGGGAGGTGCCGCAGGATGTCGGCTCCGTGCTTCGCTACGACGTCTCGTTCGAATACGAGTGCTACACGGTGGAAACGTACGAATCGCGTCCGACCCCATCCGATCCGGTTGAGATGCTCCTCTTCTACGTTGGTCTTCTGGACCAAGCTGACCGCGTGCTCGGGACCGACACGTTCGAAGGCAAGGAATGCGTCGGTTTCGAGATTAGCCCCGCCAAGTATGGCCATCACCCCGACACGTGGATCGACCGTATCTGGTTCGACACCACGACCGGGCTGCCCGTTCGCATCGAACAACACGGCAGACCCGTCACCGGTCACCCCGAACAGACGTTCACATTTGTTCAGGATGAATTCGAATACTACGTCGATGTCCCGGCCGAGAAGTTCGAGCCGCAGATCCCAGAGGATTTCGCCAACACGCACCCCGACAATATCCGCGCCGCCAGGGAGTTGGAGGAGAAAGGCGAGATGGTCTTCGCTGATGTGCCCGAAGGGCTCAAGGACAGGCTTCTGGCTGCCTTGGATCAGACTGACGTCGTGGCCTACAGAGAAGGCGAGCAAACGCAAACCTATCTGTCGCGGCATGCCTGGCGCCAGGACCATTTCGCTGGAGACCAGCTCCGGAGTACCGAGTGGTATGTCATCGAACAGGAACAGGCCACTTCCACCAGCTTGGACTTCAACGACGACAGCTTCCGTCTGGTCCACACCACCGTTGATTATCCTGACCGAACGTACAAGGTCGTGACGCACACCAGGGAGGGCCGACCGCAGCATCCCATGGACTCGATTCGTAGTCTGATCGGCTATCTGGATCGCGCGGACCGCATCCTGGACAACGAGGTCATCGACGGGATCGAGTGCTTCGGTCTCGAGCTCAGCGCCAAGAAGTACGGCACCAATCCCGACGGTATGGTCCACCGCTTCTGGTTCGACGCCGACACAGACTTACCTGTGCGCATCGAGTTCGAATTCATCTCGCAGCCTTCCGGTCGCAAAACAGTCCAGGTCAAGGACCAGTTCACGTGGAATCCGGACCTGCCGGACGACTTCTTCGTCCCCCAGATTCCCGCCGACTTTGAGCCGGCAGGTGACTGACTCGTCAACAGCGATCGAAACGCTGATTTCCAGGGGCCGGGCGGCAATGCTCGGCCCTTGCCTTTTTGCCGCCGTCGAGTGGCCTCACTACGCGTGAAAAAGACCTTTGCAGCTTGCGGGGCGGATGGGCTACAATCTGTCTCGGCTGGAGGCTGTCCCTCGCCGGTTCGTGTGGACCTGCCTCTCCGATTCAACCCGGACAGGAGCAGTGACAGATGAGTAGTCGGAACAAGCTTCGCGAGACGCTGTCATTCTTCATCATCCTCTTGGCCCTGGGCGCTTGGGTTCCCGCAGTGGTGCATGCGGCCGACTACGCGGTCGGTGCGGACTTGTCCTTTCTCAAGCAGGCCGAGGACAGTGGCACGGTCTTCAAAGATGCCCACGAACCTAAGCCGGGCCTGCAGATCTTCAAGGACCACGGATACAACTGGATTCGCCTGCGGCTCTTCCATACGCCGACCCGTCTGCCGAACAGTCTTGAATACACCCAGACTCTGGCGGCCGAAGCCAAGAAGATGGGCTACAGGTTCCTGCTGAACTACCATTACTCCGATACGTGGGCCGACCCGAGCCATCAGTACATTCCCAAGGCCTGGGAGGGCAAGTCGCACGCCGAACTGGTTCAGGCGGTCTTCGAGTACACGCGGGACACGATCGCGGCGCTGCGCGAGGGCGGCGCGGCGCCCGACATGGTGCAAATCGGCAACGAGATCACGCCTGGCATGCTCTGGCCCGACGGGAAGCTGCCGGCCAACTGGGATGACTTCGCGGAATTGCTCAAAGCCGGCATTCGCGGTGTCGCAGCCGGGACCGGCGACGCCGAGCAGCCCAGGATCATGATCCACATCGACCGGGGCGGCGACAAGGCCGGGACGAAATCGTTCTTCGACAAGCTCAACACCTACGATGTGCCTTACGACGTCATCGGGCAATCGTACTATCCCTGGTGGCATGGGAGTCTGCTCGACCTGCGCGAGAACCTGATCTTCATGGCCAACGCCTACGACAAGGACATCATGCTGGTCGAGGTGGCCTACAACTGGCGACCATCCGAGTACCGCAACAAGCCGGCGCCTTTTCCGGAGACGCCGGAAGGACAGCGGGAATTGCTCGACGAGGTCAATCGCGTCGTTCTGAGCACGCCCAACAACCGCGGGATCGGTGTCTTCTGGTGGGAACCGGCCGTCACCGGAGGTCTGCGCAGCCGAGGCATGTTCGGCGACGATGGCAACGCCTTGCCGGTCATCAACGTATTCGACAAATGGACACGGGGGGAATGATCCTCAACCGATCCCGCTCACAAATCAAGGAGCCATGCTATGAAGAGACTGTCTTTGGTGTTTCCGGTCACAACCGTATTCGTGATCGGCGCGGTCGCCTCGGCGGGATCGCAACCCAAGCCGTTTTCTGCTTACGACCAGCAAGCCAAGGAATTACTGGCGAAGATGACGCTCGATGAGAAAGTCGGCCAGATGGTCCAACCGGACTTCGCGAGCATGCGGGACAAGACGGACATCACGACGTACCATCTGGGCTCGGTCCTGATGGGAGGTGGTTCGGACCCCGCCGCGGGCAACAGCCTTCAAGCCTGGACCGACGTGTACGACCAGGCCCAGGGGATGGCGCTCAAGACGCGTCTGGGCATTCCTCTGCTCTTCGGCGTCGACGCGGTGCATGGTCACAGCAACGTGCTCGGCGCGGTGATTTTCCCGCACAACATCGCCCTGGGCTGCACCAACAATCCCGATCTGGTCGAGAAGATCGCACGCTTGACTGCGATTGAGATGCGCGCCACCGGCATCCAGTGGACGTTCGCGCCGTGCGTGGCGGTGGTGCGCGACGAGCGTTGGGGACGCACCTATGAGGGGTACTCGGAAGATGCGAAGATCTCGTCGCTTCTGGGCGCCGCCGCGGTGCGGGGCTTGCAGGGCAGCGACCTGAGCGATCCGCTCTCGGTGGCCGCCTGCGCGAAACACTACATCGCCGACGGCGGCACCGTGCCGATGGCGTTTGCCGGCCGGGGTCGCGGCGGTGCCGGCGACAACCGCAATTTCGGCGGCACCGCGCGGGCTACCCGCAGCGGCGTGCGCGTCAGGCTCAACGCCGGCGACGTTCCGATCGACGAAGCGACGCTCCGGAAGATTCACCTGCCGCCTTACATCGCGGCCGTCAACGCCGGCGTCGCGACGATCATGCCTTCGTACAGCAGTTGGAACGGCGTCAAGTGCTCCGCCAGCAAGCGCCTGCTCACGGATATTCTCAAGGACGAGCTTGGCTTCCAGGGCTTTCTGATCTCCGACTACAGCGCCATCAGCATGATCGACCGCGACTACAAGAAGGCCATCGCGACGTCGATCAACGCCGGCATGGACATGGGCATGGTTCCTAACCGCTACAAGGAGTTCTCTGCCAACCTCAAGCAGCTTGCCGAGGAAGGCACGGTCCCGATGTCACGCATCGACGACGCAGTGACGCGCATCCTGCGGGTCAAATGCGCAATGGGTCTGCTGGACAAAGACCGCTCTCAGTTGGCTGACCGCAGCCTCTGGGACAAGTTCGGAATTGCCGAGCATCGCGCCGTAGCACGCGACGCGGTCCGCCAATCGCTGGTGCTGCTCAAGAACGAAAACAAAACGCTGCCACTCTCAAAGAGGGCGACCCGCATCCACGTGGCCGGCAAGAGTGCCGACGATATCGGCAACCAGTGCGGCGGCTGGACCATCGAATGGCAAGGCCGCAGCGGCGACGTCACCGCCGGTGGTACGACCATTCTGACCGCCATCAAGAAAACGGTCTCGCGCGACACACAAGTGACCTTCGCGGCCGACGGCACCGGAGGCACCGGCGCGAGTGTCGGCGTCGTTGTGGTGGGCGAGAGACCTTACGCCGAAGGCAATGGCGACGACGGAGACCTCGAGCTCGACGATGTGGACATCGCCGCGGTCCGAGCCGTACTGCAGGACCCGGAGGGGC
>CAZGRF010000285.1:0-5296 GCA_964527825.1 uncultured Pirellulales bacterium | reverse complement strand
CGATGATGAAGATACCGTACAGGTCGCACAGATCGTACCAGAGCGGATGGTCGGCGTAGTGGCACGTCCGCACGGTGTTGATGTTGTGCGACTTCATCAATTCGATGTCGCGGACCATCGAGCCGATCTCTATCGCATGGCCGCGATCCGGATCGTGCTCGTGGCGGTTGACCCCCTTGAGCTTGATCGATACGCCGTTGACGAAGAGCTGGCGGTCCTTCAGCTCGACCTTGCGGAAGCCGAAATGACAGGCCCTGACCTCGGTCGTCTTGCCCGCCGGGTCCAGAAGCTCCAGCACGACGGTATACAGGTTGGGCGTCTCGGCCGTCCATTTCAGCGGGTCGGTCACGTTGGCAGTCAGGCGCGTTTCGCTCTCTTGTCCCGGCGCGACAGCGACGATATCGGATTGACCCAGCGCCGTCTTGCGGCCCTGGGCATCCACCAGCGTCACGCGAACGCGCCGTTGAGCTGAGTCGCCTGAGAGGTTGCGCACCTTGGCGGTGACATTCACCTGGGCGTCCTGGTACGCCGCGTCGAGGTCGCTGAGCACGAAGTAGTCACGCAATTGCACCGTCGGCGTGCTGAACAGGTACACGTCGCGGAAGATCCCGCTCAGGCGCCAGAAGTCCTGGTCTTCCAGGTAGCTGCCGTCGGACCAGCGGTAGACCTCTGCGGCGAGGATGTTCTGCCCATTCTTGAGGTATTTCGTGACATTGAATTCCGCCGGGGTGCGGCTACCCTGGCTATAGCCAACCTTCTCTCCGTTGATCCACAAATAGAACGCGGACGCGACGCCGTCGAAGTGAACGAACGTCTCGCGGCCGGCCCACCTGTCGGGAACGGTGAAGACCGTGCGATAGCTGCCCACGGGGTTGGGCTCGCGTGCGGCTGTGTAGTTCTGTGGGACGTTGCCAATGATCTTCGGAGGCTGACGCAGGTGAGGGTAAGTGACATTGGTGTAGATCGGCGTGCCATAGCCTTCAATCTCCCAGTTGGATGGGACCGGGATTTCCTTCCACTGGCTGACATCGAAATCTGTCTGGTAGAAGTCCGCGGGCCGCTCGTCGGGCGACTTGGCCCAATGAAACTTCCACTGGCCGTTGAGTGACCGGCAAAACGGTGAGTCCCGCCATATCTTGAGCGCATCGGCAGACGTCTTCATCGTGTAGGCTTGGACGGCCGCGTCGACCGTGTCGAAAGGCAAGCCGGTCGCATGCGGCGGCTCCTTGTTGATTCCTATGACTTGCTCGTTTTCCCAGTCCGGCGCCTGCGCCTGGGCGGACACGACACAGAGGCATGCAATCAGGCTTGCGATGACGATCAGCCGTTCAGTCATTTCGAATCTCCTCAAAGAATGGATTGTGGCCTGCGCTATCATACCACGGAGGAGCCGCGATGCCAGTCCAATCGTGCCGGGGGCGTTTCGCCCTCGCTTGAATGCAGGCCCCCCTACGGGAGAGATTCCGGCTTCCCAGTACAGGAAACCTCCACACTACGAATCAACTCCCTGGCCGTGGTGATTCCTTGCAGATCGTCGGAGAGTTCATCGACCGGATCGTATTGATCGGTGCGTCCGGCCAATTCAGGTTGGCTCACGGCGCCTTCCGTCGCTTCGATTACGCCCTCGTAGACGAGCGAGGGCTGGCCGTTTCCGTATCGGTCGGACAGGCCCGCCTGAGAGAAGCGCGGGAAGGCCGCGTTGAAATCACCCGACACGTTGATTTCGACATAGTACTTCCAGCGTGTTCCCGCCGGCACTTGCACATTCGCAGCGAGCCCTGCTCGCGGCGTGGCGCACGTGATGGCGTCAACCGCAGGGTTGTCCCACGTCGGCGGGCCGTGCGTTCCTGTCCACCGGTTGTAGAAAGCAACCCAATAGGGCAACGCGACGCAGCATTCCACCTTGCCCTCCCAGTCGCAGGCGCCCGTGCGATGCGTGACCTGAACCATCTGGATGCTGCCGTCAGTCTCGTTCTCCAGCCAGATCGCAAGCTGCGGCGGGTCCCCCCACAGGCTGTCCTCATACACATGGGGGTTCAGCTCAAGCTCGAACGTCAGCGTGACGATTCCCTGGCCGACCGCGTCAGTCGGCACAACCGTTTCCTCCCGACAGCCGGCAGCGCTGAACGCCACGAGAGCACTCACCTGGACAAGGATCAGGCCCTTGTGCATCCTATGCCGGCGCGAAATCTGCGGGAGCATGGTCCTTCCACTTGCCTTTGGTGAAATCCGGGAACTCCTGAACGCTGCTGCCTTGAGCCACCGAACGTTCGGTCAACTGCGAGATGGCGCTCCAGGTCGCCGCGTCGTAGACGTCCATCGGCGGCTTCGTGCCGCGGCGCAGCGCGCTCGTCAATTGGTAGAGCATCAGGTAATCGTATGCTCCGCTCCAGTCCTTGGCGCGGTGTTTGTTTGCCTCCTGTCCCAGGGCCTTCCACAGCGGATGGTCGTACTTCTCGGCGTAGTCCCAGTAGCTGGCCCAGCGACCGCGCATATCCTTGTCGCGCTCGAACACCTTCGCCTGAATCCAGGTATTGTCGCGCGAGCTGTAGTCGAAGATGTCACCGATGTACGCGCCCAGCGTGCCTTGGACCTTGTGCTCCGGCGACCAGGGCTGCGGAGACAGCCCCCCGAAGTACAACGTGAACGTCACGCCGTTGACGGAGCGGAGGAGCGTGATGTTGGCCTCGCCCTGCGCGTACGTCCGCTGGGCCAGCGCGTGGTCCTTGCCGAAGCTCTTCTCGGCATGAAGCTGCAAAACCCGTGCTTTGCTGCTCATCGAGACCAAATGGTCCAGCCGGTCGCCCCGATTGACGTTGGCCCAAATCGCCACGGGGCCGAACCCGTGGGTGGGATAGAGGTTGCCATTGCGCGCGGCCAGTTGCTCAGCGACCCAGCCCATCGTGCCGTCGGAATTGAACAGGTGCCAGTTTTCCCAGATCCAGTTTTCCTGGCTGCGGCCCTCGCAATGCAGCAGCTCGCCGAAAACACCCTGACGAACCATGTTGAGGACTGTCATCGCCTTGCGGAAATAGCAGTAGTTCTCGAGCATCATGCAGTGCTTGCCCGATTTCTCGGCGGTCTCGACCAGTTGCCAGCATTCGTCCAGCGTCACGGCGGCCGGGACTTCGGTGGCCGCATGCTTGCCCGCCTCCAGCGCCGCAACGCACACCGGCACGTGCCATCTCCAGGGAGTAGCGGTCATGACCAGATCGAGGTCTTCGCGTTCGCACATGCGTTTGAAGTCGGTTTCGCCTCTCGAATAACCCGGCGGCTCGGGCTGGCCGGCTTCCGTCACCCAGCGTTGCGCGCGGCTCACGCGGTCTTCGCGGATGTCGCAAAGGGCGCCAATCTGAACGCCCTCCAATTCCAACAGAATGTTCAAAAGGCACGTCCCTCGCGCTCCCACGCCGACGAAACCGATACGGAGCGGCCTGCTCGCTGAGGCTCGCTCGGCCGCACTCGCTGCCAAAATGCCTGTATTAGCCAGCACCAATCCGGCGCCGAGGGCACCGCCCTGCTTCAACACGTCTCTTCTGCTGTATCTCTCGTCCATCATTTCCCACTCCCACATAGGTCCGCATCCAGCCAACGACGGTACGACGACTCCACGCCGCCCAAGCGTTTCAATACAGGTCACATCATACGCAACTATCGCCAAGAACGGAAACAGAATGATAACGCGGCAAACCGTTGACACGCGACCGGGCAGGCCCTACGTTCTACCGGCGCAACATCGGTCTGTTTCGGTTCGGGACGTACTTATGAGATTGCACTGGCTGCAACACGTACCGTTCGAGGATGCGGCGAATATCGGCGTCTGGGCAGCGCAGCATGGCTACGCGGTGACGGAGACGTGTCTCCACGAAGGCGGGTCGCTGCCTGAGGTCGAAAGCATCGACGCTTTGGCTATCATGGGGGGACCGATGAACATCTATCGGCATCGGGACTATCCGTGGCTCGTGGCCGAGAAACGCTTCATTGAGCGAGCCATTCACGCGGGAATCCCTATCATCGGCGTCTGCCTCGGCGCACAGCTTCTCGCCGACGTGCTGGGTGCCAAAGTCGTCCAGAACCCTGAGATCGAGATCGGCTGGTTCGAGGTAACTTCGACGCCGGAGGCGCGAGAACGCGGGTTCTTCCAGGCTCTACCAGAGCGTTTCATGGCCTTCCACTGGCACGGCGACACGTTCGAGGTCCCGTCCGGAGCAACACGTCTGGCCCAGAGCAAGGCCTGCTGCAACCAGGCCTTCGAGTACGCTGGTCATGTCCTGGCGCTGCAATTTCACCTGGAATACTCAGCCGAGAGCATCGAGAAGATGCTGACCCACTGCGGCCACGAGCTTGTCCGCGGCCGCTTCATTCAGGTCGCGGATCAGATCAGGACCGGCCTGGCGCACGTCGAGAGAACGCAAGGGCTGCTCTTCTCGCTGCTCGACTGGCTGATTGAGCGCATTTAGGGGCGGATAACCATGCACTTGTGCGTAGTGTGCCCGTAGGGGCACGGTTGTCGTTTGGCGGGCCTGAAGCCCGCGAAACCGACAACGCCTGACAGGGTCGCTACAAACGAATGGGCCCCTACGCGAGGGCTTGCCGGAGCTGCCGGGCCCCGCATAGGTATCGAACGCATGCGGTCGCCGCTTCGCCTGAAAAACCTGTTGAACCGAGGACCGCGCGCGGCTATAATGAATACACGTGTGAGTCTGCCGTCGAGAGCCGGCACATGAAGCGGTCGGTTCCCGCAACGCACACCAGCAGACCAGGATCGCACGGCGAACCGGAGGACCTGGCACGATGTACTATGTCGTCCACATGGCCGAGTGGTGCAATCGGGTACGCATTTCCTGTCCCATATCGGACTCTGCACATCCATTGGCAGGTGCTCTGGGCTTGCCTGCAGGAAGGAGGTGAGTGTACTGGTTTTGTGGTCTCACGCAAGAGGAAAGAATCTGGAGCAGCTTACTGCGAGGGACATGCGCGGCCCGCAAGGGTGGCGTCACGTGTCCCGGAACGATGAGTGCGTTGGCACGCGGCCAAGGCGTAGCTACGATTACCTTCTTTTCTGGAGGACCCGCTATGTGCAAGAAAGAAGTGGTTCATCTAGTTTGCTGTGTTCTACTGTTGGGCCTAGCCGGTAGCACGCTGGCCGACATGGTGGCCTACTACCCAATGGACGAGGGCAGTGGCACCGCCGTGAAAGATGCTTCCGGCAAGGGGCATGACGCCACGATTGTCGGCACGGTCAACTGGGTGCAGAGCAAACCGGACTTCGGCACCGCTCTGGACTTCCCAGGCG
>CAZGRF010000284.1:0-5302 GCA_964527825.1 uncultured Pirellulales bacterium | reverse complement strand
CGGCTGACGTTGTGTTTCTCCATGAACTCGCTCATGTCCAGGCGGATCAGAGCGTTGCGGTCGCTAAACAGGAATTCAGCCAGGGCCTGGGCCAGCAGCGTCTTACCCACCCCGCTGGGGCCGAGGAAGATGAAGCAACCCATCGGGCGATTCGGATCTTTCATGCCGCTACGGCTGCGCCGCACCGCTTTGGCCACGATGTTGATGGCCTCGTCCTGTGATACGACCGTCCTGTGCAGCTCGGCTTCGAGTTCCAGCAGACGCTGCGTCTCTTTCTTCTCCAGCCTCGTCAGCGGCACGCCGGTCATATTGCTGACGACCTCCGCGATGATCTCCGTGTCCACCACGCCGGTCGCTTCTTTGTTTTGTTCGTACCAGTTCTTGTGCAGGAGGGTCTTTTCTTCCTGAAGCTGCTGCATCTCGTCGCGCAGCGCTGCGGCCCGCTCGTAGTCGGCGGCCCGCACGGCCTCGTCCTTCTCGCCTTGGAGGCGTTCGATCTTCTCCTCGATCTCGGTCAGGTCCGGCGGCGGCGTCATGTTCTTCAAACGCACCCGAGCCCCGGACTCATCGACCACGTCGATGGCCTTGTCCGGGAGACACCGGCCCGTGATATACCGGGTCGAGAGCTCCACTGCCTGGAATAGTGCCTCGTCCGTGAACCGCACCCTGTGGTGGGCCTCATAGCGGTCCTGCAAGCCGCGCAGAATATCCAGTGTCTCGTCCTTTGAGGGGGGATCTACGATGATCGTCTGGAAGCGTCGCTCCAGAGCGCCGTCTTTTTCGATGTACTTGCGGTACTCATCAAGCGTAGTGGCGCCGATGCACTGCACCTCGCCTCTGGCCAGCGCCGGTTTCAAGACGTTCGAGGCGTCGATGGCGCCTTCAGCCCCGCCGGCGCCAACAAGCGTATGCAGCTCATCCACAAAGAGGATAACGTTAGCCGCCCGGCGGACTTCGTTGATAACCGCCTTGATGCGTTCCTCGAATTGCCCGCGGTACTTGGTCCCGGCCACCATCATCGCCAGGTCCAGCACGACGATGCGCTTGTCCTTGAGAATCTCGGGCACCTGCTTGTTGATAATCTGCTGGCTCAGGCCCTCAACGATGGCCGTCTTGCCGACACCGGCCTCACCCAGCAGCACCGGGTTGTTCTTCGTGCGCCGACAGAGAATCTGGATCAGTCGCTCGATCTCTCGTTTTCGTCCGATGACGGGGTCAAGCTCACCGTTCGCCGCAAGCTGGGTCAGGTCCCTACCGAAGCTGTCCAGCGCCGGCGTCTTGCTCTTGAGCTTGCCGCGCGACGCGCCGGGCGGCATCTTGAGCCCGAGGTCGTTCGGTGCATCCTCCACGCCGGCCCCCAGCAGGTTCAGGACCTCCTGGCGGACGTCCTCCAGCTTGAGTCCCAGATTCATCAGCACTTGGGCGGCAATGCCTTCACTCTCGCGCAGCAGGCCCAGCAGGATGTGCTCGGTACCCACGTAGTTGTGGTTCAGCGCACGGGCCTCTTCAATCGCATATTCGATGACCTTCTTGGCACGCGGCGTTTGCGGCAGCTTGCCCATCGTGACCATGTCCGGGCCGCTCTTGACCAGCTTCTCCACCTCCAGACGCAGTTTCTTGATATCCACGTCGAGGTTCTTCAGCACGGTCGCCCCCACGCCACTGCCTTCTTTAACGAGGCCGAGCAGGATGTGCTCGGTCCCGATGTATTCATGATTGAACCGCTGGGCCTCCTGATTGGCCAGCGCCATCACCTTTCTCGCTCGGTCTGTGAATCGCTCAAACATATTTGCTTAGCCCATTCCCAAGAATGTCCGTTTTCCTACGATCATCGCGGCCGGGAAGCCGTCCCGGCTTTCCCACTCTCAGTTACTTTATCGCATCTACGGCTCGTCTGTCAACCCGCTTGAACAGATAGCACCCCATGTCGTGCGATAGTCCATGCCCGGGCCGTCGCATCGTGAGGCCCCTAGTTATATGACGCACGGGTTCTTCGTGTTCATTCCCCCCAAGAAACCGTACCCTGAACAGCGTAGATATCGGCAGAATCCGGGCTTGACTTTGCCGCAGGAGCCAGTGAAAGCGCATCCTCGTTCTGTTTATGGGTTTGGTGTCGATCGGCGTGGTCGATGATTATCGGGACATAGACGTTGGCGACCGATCTCCCATAGAATCGAGGCCGAACGCGATTGCGCGGACCGGCCTGCTGAACTCGGGTAGTCAGAACACCGGCCGGTGTACGCATCGCCCGCGTGTCCTACTTGTCGTCGCGGTTGGTCTCTTCAAGCAGCTTGCGGAGGTACTCGTTCTCGCGCCGCGTCGCTTCGAGATCGAACGCCTGGTACTTGATGCAGACCCGGAGGTAGTCCAGCAGTTCCTGTAGCGTGTTGATGCTCTTCTGAAGCTCTTTGCGGTTGGTTTCTGCTTGGCGAGCAAGCTCGGCCAACTTCCTGTGGCTAGGATCCGCGCTTTCGCCGAATTGCTTCACCAACTCGTTGAGCGCGCCTTCCAGACTGGCTTCGTCCATTTGACCCTCCTCCGGAACGCTTTTCAGCAACTCACCGCCCCAGAATCACGATAGCTATTATACCACAGAAGACCACCCGATAGAAGAGCATTTGGCTGCGTTTGCCGATATCGCCCCACATATCGGCTGCAAGAAGATGCTGCAAAGCCTGCCTCTGTCGAGAATGTGGCCTATGAGCCGTTTGCGGAGCGGGGACTCTGTAGCAGTTGTGACGAGACACGAGGCGTGCACATTCTCCTGTTGCGGTGCGCGCGGCACCATGCCGTTTCTTATGGGTCGCGGAAGTTGCGCGAGTTACGCCGGCATTGACGGGCGACGCTCGGTGTCAATCGTTGGGCGACGGTGAAGGAATTCTGAATGGGTGACGCGTGTGTGCGTTCGGGCGGAGGATTTCGCCTGGAGGCGTTGGCAAATGGCTGGCGGGTCGGTTTGCTGTCATGAGCGGTCGTTTGTAGCGACGCCGCAGAGGGTCCTCTTTGGGCCCCCACGGGCACACTACGAGTGGTCACCCGTCCTACTGGCGTGGGTCGATGGCTTCCTGGGTGCGGAAGGTCTCCCCGGTGAGGTAGTCGGTGAAAGTCGCCTTGATGGTAAGAGGATCGGCTAGGACATCGAGCGCGGGCGGCGCGTCGAATACGAGACGGTAGCTGGAGGAGATCAGCGTGCTGAACCACATCTTGTGCAGTTCGTTGGGATCGACCTGCCACTGGCCGAGCAGGGCCTGGCCGTCGGGATTGTTGAGATTCCAGAGTTGCACGTTCACGGCGCCGGCAGCCTTGACGACATCGCCGTCGGCGTCGATGGGTTGCATGTAGACGACCAGCTTCTCGCGGACGCCGTCGTTATTCTTGTCGTAGAAGTTGCTATACCTCGTGATCCGAACGTCCGTGAGCCTGTACAGGTCGACGCGTTTGTCCGGGCCGACAGCCGAGAGGGCCTTAACCTGCTCGACCAACCGAACGATCTCGGCCTTGCCCTGTTCGAGTTGCCGCGTGAGCTCGGCCTTTTCCATTTCGATCTTCTGGACCTTGATCTCGAGCGGATCTTTCCGCGCGCTGCCGATGCCGCAGCCGGCCAGCACCAGAGGCGCGAGAGCGGTTATCAGAAGGCTGAGTGCGACCGGTCGAGCGTCATGTTTGGACTGGCGATTTCCCACGGTGGCGACCCTGTTTCTCACTTCGATTCTTCGTCTTCTTCCGTCTCGTGATCCCTGACGATCTCGGGGGCTTTTTGCAGGATTCGGTCCGCCAGTCCATATGCGATAGCCTCCTCGGCGCCGAGCCAGAGGTTGCGGTCGCAGTCCTTTTCGATCTTCTCGGCGGTCTGGCCGGTGTGTTTGGCGAGAATATCGTAGAGCCTTCCCCGCAAGCGAAGGATTTCCTGCGCTTCGATGTCAAGGTCGGTGGCTGGCCCTTCGAGGATACCCATGATGTGAGGCTGGTGCAGGAGCACGCGGTTGTTGGCCAGCAGAAAGCGCTTGCCGGCGTCACCTCCGGCCAGCAGGACCGCCCCCATGCTGGCGGCCAAGCCCACACAGTAAGTCGCGACATCGCAACGAAGAAACTGCATCGTATCGTAGACTGCCAAGCCGGCGGTGATCGATCCACCCGGCGAGTTGATGTAGAAATGAATGTCGCTTTTGCTGTCCTCGTTGCTGAGGAACAGCATTTGGGCGATGATCAAATTCGCGCTGGCGTCGTTGACGGCTCCGCCCAGGAAGATGATCCGGTCCTTCAGGAGCCGGGAAAAGATGTCGTAGGCGCGCTCCCCGCGACCGGTCTTCTCGATGACGATGGGCACTAACGTTTCATTTACAGCCATTGGGTTGTTTCCTTTGTCTCTCAGGATCGGTTCGGCGATCCGCCACCTATCCCGCCACGGCGACGCAATCAAGTGTTGTCGCTTGGTGACGGCCCATTTTTCTCCTTGTCGTTCTTCTTGTCCTGATCGGACGACGGCTGGTCCTTCTTCTCGTCTTCGTGGAGCACTTCGTCGATCAGGCCGTAGTCCTTGGCCTCGGCAGCGCTCATGTATCGGTCTCTCTCGGTCTCTTCGGCGATCTTCTCCACGGGCTGGCCCGTGTGTTTGGAGAAGATCTCATTCAAGAGCTTCTTGGCCTTGAGGATCTCTTCGGCCTGGATCTTGATGTCGGAGGCTTGTCCCGTGACACCGCCCCAGGGCTGGTGGAGCATGACCTTAGCATGGGGCAGGGCGTATCGGCTGCCCTTGCTGCCTGCCGCGAGGATCAACGCCGCGCCGGATTGGGCCCGGCCGATGCAGTAGGTCGCGACAGGCGAGCCGACGAAGCGAATCGTATCGTAGATCGCCATCGTGTCATCGACGGTGCCGCCCGGAGAGTTGATATAAAGGCTGATTTCACGCCCGCGCTTCATGTTATCCAAATACAGCATTTTCATGATGACTTCCGCGGCCCGGGCGTAGGTGATATCGCCGACGAGAAAGACGATCCGATTCTCAAGCAGCATATCGTCCAGACTCATCTGACGAAATCGCTGGTACTGGCCGTACTGGCTGTAAACGTCAGAATCCCTGCCGATGTGTCTCCCAGCGTGTTCTAATGACATGCGATATTCCTCTACTGATCTTGCTCGGCGGCCTTGTCCTTGGCCGGTTTCTTCTTGGCGGTCTTCTTGGTCCTCTTGGGTTTCTCCCCAGCCTTGGCCGTGGCTTTGACTTCAGTCTCGGTGATATCGGCCGATTCGAGGAGTTTGTTGATGCATTTGCTCTGGCGAATGTCCATGCGGAACTGGGCCA
>CAZGRF010000283.1:2460-5322 GCA_964527825.1 uncultured Pirellulales bacterium | reverse complement strand
ACACTGAAGACCAGCGACGCCAGGAGCGTCTTGACCGCTCTGACTAGTCTACGTTTCGAGGACGTGAACACGCCCTCGGCGGTTGGCGAGTTGAGCTTCGACCATCAATATGTGTGCCGGCTGAATGATTCCACGGAATATACGCTGAGGTTGGCCAAGAAAGACGGCAAGACTTACCTTCGGTGCGAGGCCGCACACCCTGACATGGCCCAGGAACATGTCCTGAAATTCACGCTGCAGCACAGGGGCTGGGTGTACGAGGTTCCTGACTGGAAAGCCAACTACCTGACGAAGAAACGGGCGGATCTGCTTGAGGACAAGCCCAAGGAGATGCAGGAAGAGCCTGCCGAGACGGGCGCAACCGCGCCGACTGCCGCCCCGACACCCGTGACGCCGACCGAGGGAACCTCGCAACCTGCCGCGGGCATCAATCCAAACAGCCAGACAGCTACAGAGGCAGGGCCTCCAGAAACTGTCGAGCTGCCCCGGGCCGTTCCCGAGCCTAATCAGGTGACCGACGCGAATTCTCCGCAGGCCACCCAATAGGGCCGTGCAGGATGAAGATCGACCGGTTGATCCTGGGGGATTTCCAGACGAACTGCTATGTGGTCCGCGCAGATGAGACCGCGACAGACTGTCTGATCGTCGATGCGGGCCTTGATTCCCGGGAGTTGGTGGCATTTCTCAAGCGGCACCAGTTGCGTCCAGTGGCGGTAGTCCTCACGCATGGGCATGCCGACCACATCGCGGGTCTGGCCGAGCTGCATCGGCACTATCCGAGGATGAGAGTATACATCCACCGAGTCGACGCCAACCTTCTGGCAGACCCACAGGCGAATCTCTCTAATCTCGCGGGCGTACCTTTCACGGCCGAGCCGGCCGATGTCCTTCTGGAAGACGGAGATACTGTCCAGGAGGCCGGCATTACCCTGAACGTTATCCACACTCCCGGCCATACCCCGGGCGGGATATGTCTCTACGCTCAGCGCGAAAGCCTTGTCTTTGCAGGGGATACGCTCTTCGCCGAGGGCGTCGGCAGGACCGATTTCCCCGGCGGAAACATGGAGCAGTTGGTCGAGAGCATCCGCGGCAAGCTGTTTTGCCTGCCTGACGCAACGGCAGTTTATCCCGGTCACGCCATGAGGACGACGATCGCCCACGAAAAGGCCCACAATCCGTTCGTGTCCTGAGAGAGGAGCCATGAGGAAAAAGCTGGCGGTCAGCCCGCAGCTCCGCTATACTGATATTATCGGTACTGCTACCTGCGTGCTGTTCGGTACCGGCCTGTTGGATGGGGTATCGTGATGAAGGTTGACATCCACCCCCATGCCTGCGAGCGCTTGGCCGAACGAGGCGCGACAGAAGAGGAGATCATCGCCACGGTAGAGACCGGAGAGCGATTTGCCGGAAGGTTTGGGCGTACCGGATTTCGACGCAACCTGCCGTTCAAGAAACGCTGGAGAGGCAAACGCTACAAGATTAAGCAGGTTGAGGCCTACGCTGTTCGGCGGCGAGATGGCTGGCTGGTTATTTCAGTGGTCACCAGGTACTTCTGACGGGCTGGAAAGGCAAGGCAGTATGAAGTTCAGTTACGACCCTCGCTACAATGTTGGTTACATTCACTTCAAGAACAAGAAACCCGACGCCGAGTCCATCAAGCTCAGCGACGAGTTGGTGATCGATCTGGCGCCCGACGGGACGGTATATGGAATTGAGCTGCTCAATGCCAACGATCAGATGCAGCGTGACGATACGGGCGAGTTTCGTGTGATCAACGAAGAAACCGGCGAAGAGACCAAGTTCGCACTGAAGCTCAAGGCCGCCGGAAAGAAGGCGAGGAAGACTTGTGCTCGCCCGCGACGCCGGCCGGGCCTATTGTCGGGATAGGGTGCCATCCTGGCTGCTTCAGCTTAGCCCGCTCTTCAGACTTCTGATGCTTCCCACCCGCACGCGAGAGGCATGCCGGCTTCATCCGAACCGCCTGTTGCCGCTCTGATCCAGCCTTTGTCGGCCTCCATTGTGTTGCAGCCTGTGACGGAATTGGTCGTGGCTGGTGCGAGCTCTGATAGCATTTGGCGGCTGGATTTGACTGGCCTCGACCGAGGGAATATGCTGGTGGAGCAAGGCGTGTGATGTGGCCGTGGGAAGCCAGGGAAGGAAGAACCTATGGACGAGCGGGCAAGCCAAGGATTCTCGGCAGGGCGAGGGACAAGACTGTCTACTGACTATCGATTGTGGATCGTATGGTGGTTGGCTGCGCTTGGTCTGATCTGTGTGTTGTGTTGCGGATGCAGCCGCCAGACGTACTGGTATCGCCCCGATGGGACGCTTGCAGAGGCCGAGGGCGACTGCCGCGAATGTTATCGCCAAGCCCAGGTCACGGCCGCCGAGGCGGCGTGGGACCAGCGCTTTGACCGATCACAGATAGAAGGGGAATCTACAGACCGCCAATGGTCGTATGCCTACCAGGATGCACAGTTCCGCCGATGCATGAGACACAACGGTTATCGGCTCACTCGGCAGCGCGAACTCAAAGCTCCGATACGGAAGCGCACACTTCGCCTGGACGCCGTGCAGTCTTACAGCATCGCGGGCAGATGAGAGGTTCTTGCCAGAAGCGATGTCCCGACACGACAGCCGTCGACGCTATCTTCCGTAGACCCCCATTCCTTGGAAGCTGCCGATAAAGCCTGGCAGCCCCCCGGCCGAGTTGTATCCGGGCGTCATTCCGTAGCCGCCACCGTATCCAGGGCTGTAGCCGCCGTAGCTGGAGCCATAGCCCCCATAGCCCGATCCGTAGCCACCGTAGGGCATACCCCCGCCAAAACCAGACATCATTCCAGGCATCATTCCGGGCATCAT
>CAZGRF010000283.1:0-2360 GCA_964527825.1 uncultured Pirellulales bacterium | reverse complement strand
GGCATCATTCCGGGCATCATCCCTGGCATCATTCCCAGCCCCATGGCGCCGGAAGGCGGCGCCACAAGGTCGCTAATATCGTAAACGCGGGTCACTCTCTTGGGCTTGGGCAGAGAATCGACAGTTGCCACGATCACCACGCCGTGGTCAACGGTATAGCCGATTTTGGCAACCGCTGTGGCTGAGAGGGAATTGAGAAGAATCTCAAGACACTGGCGGACGCTCACCCCCTGCAGGCCGTCAATGCCGATTTGCGTATTCCTGTCTACCCCCGCGTTCTCCTCAATCTCCCGCCAGAGCACGACGAGGTTCAATGGGGGCCGGACCGAATTGCGCAGGATGTCCATGGCCTGGCCAAACGGCATTTCCGGCGTAAACGCGGCGGGGCTCTCCGTGGACGGGTGCGCGGGTCCAAAACGCGGAGGCGCGTCCACAATCTGCTGTTGGGGCGCTGCCGGCTCTCGCGGGCCAAGGACCGTGTCCTGCCCCGGTTCCGTAATCCGATCGGCTCCGCTCGATGCCGCCGTAGCCAGAGCAAGGACACCAAGGAAGATCAAGCCCTTCCGGGCGGTTCTCAACTGGCTCGTCCCATTCAGCCTATCCATCTCGTCGTCCCCCACAAGACGGTTTATCTACTTCTGCGATGAGGGCTACTCTACTGGTAGCATATATCTGACGCAGCCAGAAGGTTCAACGTTTCAATTTGAGTGAGAAAATGGTGTTGCCATGCCTGCAGATCGGCCCGAGGCCGCACTGGGCACCCGGCATACACGGAATCGACGGTGGATTGCACGGCTGGGTTGCAGGGACCCACCCTGGGGGACGATCTCTCGCTCGCGGCCGATTTCCGCCTGTCTGGCCAAGGCCTATTTCTGTAGGGGATTGCTGGGCGGCAGGAGCAGCTCATCCACCTTTCCGGCGGCGTTGGCGGCGACGACGGGCTCGGCTCTGCGTATGTTATCCAGCGTCCTGGCCGCGGCGCTGGCAACGCTCGTGTTCTCCTCAGTGGCCACAATCTGTTCCAGGAGAGCACAAGTCTGCTCGTTGGGGAAGTTCTCAAGAGCACAGATGGCAGCGGTTCTCCCGTGTTCGGCGGAGACTTCCTTGTTGCCAGCCGCCGCATAGTGCAGGGTCGCTTCGGCCTGCGGCTGGCTGATCGTCGCGATCGAGTTGAACAGATAGGCGCCTTCGCCGGGAGGCGCGGCCTCAAGCTTTCGCAACAGATAACTGACGCATTGCGCGTCGCCTATATTCGCGAGAGCATCGACAATCGCTCTCTCCAGGCCGTCTTGCGGAACGGCTGAGACACTGTCGGCCAAAGCCAGCAGAGACTCGCCGGCCGCAGGTGACGCGATATTGGCGATCATCTGCGTCAGCCGCAAGGCCTCGTCCTCGGTCGTGGCCGCATCGTAGCGGGCCACGATCTCATCTACCACGGGTCTGTCAGCCATTTTCGCCAGGGAGGCGCTGGCTGCCCGCAGGACGGCAGCATCCGCAGTGTCTTGAAGCGCGTCCAGAAGAATGGGCCAACTGTCGTGATTGCTGATGGTGGAGGTCCGCTTGGCGAGTTGCTCCTTGTACGGACCCTCCGTTGTCTGCGCCAGAGTGTCAAGCAGGGCGCTGGTTGCTGCCGGCGTGCCGATCCGAGCCAGGACCTCCGCGGCCCAAAGGGCCGTCGCGTCTTCTCCGCTTGCAATAAGCTCGCTAAGGGGACCCACCGCATCGTCCCCGAGGGCCACGAGTTCGTCCAGGCATTGCTTGATTCGCGCGTTGTCGCCTGTCCTGACCGCGTAGCGCAGCATGGCCAGCACCCGGGCAGTCCCTTGCAGATCCCGAAACTCGGAATCCACGGACTGGGCCTCGGCTGCATTGGTCGTGGAGGTGAGAACTTGTGCCTGATCTGTATCGGACACCAGCGTTTGTCCCGGGTCCGAAAGCGTCGTGACATCAGCCGCGACTAGGCCGACGTCCCGACGAGATTGTCCGGTCTGTTCGGTTCCTGTCCCGCCGCCCGATGTTTTGGATCGCGGTTCTGCGCTGGGTGCTAATTCCTTCTGAATTGACCGATTGACGCCGTACAGGATGGCAAGGGCAGCGACGACCAAGACCGGATAGACCAGAAGAGGCCACTCCGCCTTGAGCGGACTGTTTTGCTGGCGCGGTGCGGCTGTCTTCGACAATGTGGTACTTTTGCCACGTGGTTTCATCTTCATATCGGTCCCGAGAACTCTGGCCCGGTTGGCCCGGCCAACCCGGAATGTCGAACGTGTTTCACGCGAGCGAATCGCATTTCCACAGAGAAAGTCTACGGTTTTCCGTAGGTTCCTTGTCTGATTTTGGTGATTTCGGCGGCGGTCAGG
>CAZGRF010000282.1:0-5324 GCA_964527825.1 uncultured Pirellulales bacterium | reverse complement strand
TTCCTCGTCATCGGCAAAATTGATGGTGGCCTGGGCAATCCATTCTTTGCGCAGCTTCGCGCGGGTCATGGCTCGGAACAGGTCCTTGGCGCGGGCGATGTGCTCGGGACGAACGCCAATGAGGTTGTCGTCGACCACCAGAACACGCTTCTCCCGAATCGACTGAAACTCCCGTACGACATCGGGAATGGGGCGCTGCCGGTAATGCGCCCCGTTGAACGCCGTCACGCTGCAAAAACTGCAATTCAAGGGACAGCCACGGGTGGTCTGGATAGCTCCAAAGGCATACCCTCTCGAGAGCAGATCGTGACGGGCCGATGGGACACCGGTCATTTCAGCGAACCCTCCGTCGTACTGACGCTGCAGGCGGCCCTGCCGGGCATCGTCCAGGACCTGCGGCCAGACGCCCTCGGCTTCTCGCGTAACGACCGCGTCCACACGCTCGATGACCTCGTCCAGGCACATGGTGGCGTGAATGCCGCCCATGACGACGGGCACACCCTGGTCCCGGAAGTAATCGGCCAGCTCGTAGGCGCGGTTTGCCTGCGAAGTGAATGCGGTGACGCCGACGAGGTTCGGCCGAGGCATAGCCGCGTAGTCCGGCACGCCGAGATTCTCGTCCAAGATCGAGGTTTCCCACTCCCCCGGTGTCAGACCCGCGAGGACCATCAGGCTCAGCGGCTTCCACACGCGGTAACGGTTCCAGCGGCTCTCTTTGACCTTGACGATGCTGACCAACGGGTTGGAAGGATTGATCAAATACAATCGCATGACGTGCATTCCACCATGGATGGGGCGATCAGAGCACCCCGATCAGGCAGCAGAGGATGAGTCAGAATACCTAACGGCGGTCTTATGCCTTGCCCTCACGGGGGAGTCGTATGCCATTCTGCCTTCGGGGGGGCCCCGTACTTTCTTTCACAGACACCTTGACTGCCTCCAAGTAGTCTATGGCATAGTCTATCATCTGCTTTGCGATGCTTGATACGGACTTCGTGTCTACACGTTTGTGGCTGTATCTGTGTGATACTCGCAGAGATCCTGACTCACTATCGTACACAAAATCATACCGTCCATGAGACCATACGAGGCCCGCATTTCCAATCTCATCGGCTCGGCCGGGCTGCATGATGTGCAACTTCGTCCGCATGTTTTCCATGACTCTCTTGAGGTCGAATTCGATGTCGATGCTGATGATGAGCGTTATGGAAGGGCTTCCGACATCATCATATTCGAATAGCTCGTCCATGCCGCGATTCTGTATGGATTCAACATACAGATCGTTCAGGTCGGCAACAAGGGCGTCAGGGCGGGTAGGGGTTCGTGGGACCCATGTGCTGATAGACTGCCGGACCTTGACAAGCGTCTGAATGGCATCCTCGATTTCCATGCTCTGTGACGCCTCAAAACCTGTTTAGACACTCTACCGCTGCGCAGGAATCACTGTATGGATTCTACGGGAGCGTCGGTCCGACGGCAACCACAAAATCGCCGGGCTCAGTATGCGTCTTGGGGCGCAAGCTCCATGATAGCGGCCTCGCGGGTATCGAACGTGTCGAACTTGTCGAAGAGACGCACACATCTCAGTTGCCACTTGAGGTGCGGGGAGAGGCCACACAAAACCAGACGGTAGTCAGACTCCTCGACCAGCCGTTGAAGGTCCAGCATGAGCCCGTAATTCACGGTCTCCAGGCGTCGTAGATCGGCCAAGTCCAAGACTACGTGAGAGTCCAAGTCCTCCTCACAAAGCCATCGGAGATCGCCTGACAGACCGGCCGGGGTCTCGTCGCGCAACCATATCTTGAAGTCCGAAGGTCCATCCGCAACCGCTACGACGACAACGTCATTGGAATACTGCTCGACGGACATAGCCAAAAATCCTCCTGACAATGCAAACGGAAATGAGTGGTTCTGCGGCGTCCTGCCGTCTGTGCTTCTTGGGCAACGCCGTAGAGAGGTCGGCCGGTGCGCTCAGCCAATGCCTCCGGACACGGCTCAAGATGGAGGCTTTCCAGTGGCCCGAGAGCCGCCTGGATGCGCGCGTGAATGGCAGCGGTCTGCTCATTGTGAGTGGTCCATGGCTCGATTCCCGCCGCGTCTCTTGGGAATGTCAGGCCAAAGGAATAGCCAAAGGCGAGTTTTCTTTCATCCCTATGGAGCGGATTCACGAGGCGCCTCCCCTCTCGGAAAGCACTGCCCGTCCCGGTGAGATCGGCCATTCGCCATGTGAAATCCATTCCGAAACATGTGTGTCAGGCATTATACCCGGAAGGTGCTCACATTGTTTACAACATATTAGATTGCTTTCGACCTTTTCTTGGTTCTCCTCCCCGAAGTGATATTTTGAGAATATTGTGGATAAAAAAATAAAACACCTTGCCCATGCGCCGGGGGGCAGTACAATGGCGCCTACCAGGGTGATTCTGAACTTAGGATGATCGCCTGATGAAGCCTTGAAGCAAGATCGTTTGCCTTAGACCGTGTCACCCGCCTCAAGACCCCGTCTCCCGAATCATTTCTGTTGGTTTGGCACCCCCGCGAAACACAGGTGTTCGATGCGAAGGAAAGGGGTACAGAATGGATATCTGCTTAGGTAATCTGCCGAGCGACGTTACGGGGAACGATCTGCGCGAGGTTTTTGAATCGTTTGGCCGGGTAGACACAGCGGACGTGGTGAGGCACCATCATAGTGATGCATCCAGGGGAATCGGATTTGTGGGCATGCCTTCCAGAAGCGAGGCCGCCTCTGCCATTCGTGGTCTGCATGGCACAGACTGGAACGGGCACGCGATCACGGCCACCGAAGTCCGGTCGAGGGATCCCATTTCCGGGGCCTGCTGCATTCGTTGCCACTGCCGGAGCGGGAAGCAGGCGGTTGGAAACACTCGCCATTCTGCCAACGCTCAAGAGGCCAGGGAGAAGTAATGGCAAAGCTGAGAATGAATTGGAATCGGATCATATCCATCAGTGCCTCTTATTGAGGCAAGAAGGAGAATTCATGAAGACTCGCAGGACAGCCGACAGAAGCGTTGCTCGGATAGCGGACGACGACGGTCGGGCCATTGGCACAAGTACCGTCTCACCTTGCACGACGAATGGCGAGAGGACGAAGCACCGCATGAACCCGGAACCAGGTCCCTCCCTGCGAGCAGGGGCGCTGAGCCACGACCTGATCGCTGAACGGGCCAGGGCTATCTGGCTGGAACGCGGGTGCTCACCCGATCACGATCAGGAGAATTGGCGCGACGCCGAAGCTCAACTGAGGACCGAACTGGGGATTGGGTAACGCGTCGGGGAACCTGCGATAGGATGAGGTGAGCCACAGGACTTCACCGTCGGGAGGGCCGCCCAATGGATGGATTGTCCCACATATTGGCCAAGTCATTGGCGTCTGCCAACCTGTGGCCTGCCCTCGTGTTTCTTGTAGCTCTCGTGACTATGGCCAGTCTCAGGACCATGGGAAATCGCATCGCCAAGTGGTGGCGCAGAGAACTGCGGAAGATCGTTAGATGATGGTCACCTGAATGCGGCTTTCGATGATCCCCGCGGCGATGGCGTAGCGCGTGAGCCCGGCGGTGTCGTGGAGGTCCAGCTTCTTCATGAGATGCTGCCGATGCTTCTCCACCGTTTTGATGCTGATGCCAAGTCCCGCCGCGACTTGTTTGTTGGCTTTGCCTTCGGCAATCAGTTGCAGCACCTCCATTTCGCGTGAACTCAAAGCCGTTTTCTTCTTCTTGAGCACTCCGCCCCCATCCGGCGACTCCAAAGAAAGACTGTGCAGGCGATCGGCAATGGAGGGGCTGAAGAATGTGTTTCCTTTCTGGACTTCCCGGATCGCCCTGGACAGGAGATCGGCGGACGTCTGTTTGATCAGATATCCCGCCGCACCCAACATGACCCCTTGCCGGAGGTACTCGTCATCACCATGCGCCGAGAGTATGAGCACCCTGGCGGCGGGGACGGCCTTCAGAATTCGCCGGGTGGCTTCCAGACCATTGAGCAGCGGCATCGCGATGTCCATGACAACCACGTCGGGACGGAGTTTCTTGGTTAGTTGGACCGCTTGGCGACCGGTCTGGGCTTCGCCGATCACCTCGATATCGCCCTCCGCCTCCAGTAATGCCCGAAGCCCCTCCCGGACGATCATGTGGTCCTCAGCCAGCAAGACGGTGATTCGCTTCATAGAAACTGGCCCCTACAGAATCCGCCAAGGTCTAATCTCGGGTACCGTTGGCGAAAGGAATCTCCGCTCGGACCGTGGTGCCTTTGTCCAACTCGGATTCGACGGCAAAGCGGCCGCCGACCATCTCCACGCGCTCGCGCATGCCGAGCAACCCCAGTTGTTTCTTCCTTCTGGTGGACAACACGCCTTGCACCTGAAAGGACTTGCCGTTGTCTTTCACTTCCATGCGAATGACGCCCCGGAGTTTCTGGATGCTCACGTTCACCACGCCGGCTTGTGCATGCCTGGCCACGTTGATGAGCGATTCCTGGGCGACGCGATAAAGCACCGTTCGCTTGGCACTGTCCAATTGCTCCGTCTTGCCGCGAGTGAAGCTCGTGAAGCGAATGGAGAGGCCCGTCTGTTTCGCAAAGTCTCTCACATAGGAATGGAGGGTGGGAATCAGCCCCAGGTCGTCCAACGCGGGCGGGCGCAATTGACCGGCAAACTGATGCACGATATCCACCGACTTTTCCACCAGCCTCTGCGTGCGAGCGATCTTCTTCTTCAGGTCCTTGGTGTTGGTGGTGGCTTCCTTTTTCAACGTCGCCAGATGGAGATTGATTCCTGTCAAGACCTGCGCGACCTCATCATGAAGCTCGCGGCTGATCCTACCTCGTTCTTCCTCCTGAGCAGACAGAATCTGGCGGGACAGATGCCGCAAACGCTCCTGCATGTGATGGGACTGCTCCAACAGCAGGCTGTAATGCTGCTCGCTCTTCTTGAGGGCCTTCTCCACAGCTTGCCGCCGGAGGATTTCCTTCTTCAGTTCCCGATTTGCAGCCGCCAACTCCGTGGTGCGCCGGTGCAGCCTCTCGTTCAGTTGACTCAAGCGGACGTTGGCCTCCATTGTGCTCCGATGAGTCCTCTCAATCGGTGTGACTGCCTCGGTGAAGAAAGCCTGCGCCCGTTTGATCATGCCGTCTCTGGTTGGGCGTGAGGAGCTCGGCGACGCCAGTGCAATCAGCGCTTGTTCGTGAATCTTGGCCAGATCTAACGTCTCCAGCCCGATAGCCAGGGCTTGGCGTCCGAACCGATATGCGGACCGCGGGCTCGCCCGCGTCCCTTGCCCGAGGCGTTTCCGCAATGCGGCCTGATATCG
>CAZGRF010000281.1:0-5342 GCA_964527825.1 uncultured Pirellulales bacterium | reverse complement strand
GCCAACAACGCGTCGGAGACATGCGGGGCCGTCTTTGCCGTATGTTCCGCTCCTGACATCACGAACTGCAGGTTCCTGCAGAATGCGGCAGCGGGCGGTGCCGCGATCGGCACCGCTTGTCAGAGAGGAGGCGGAGGCGCATTCGGGGGCATCATAGATGGATGCACCTTTATAGAGAACTACGCACAGAACGACGGCGGTGCGGTGGGTCTCAGTGGAGGCATCCATGATATCCGAAACAGCATGTTCATAACGAACTCGGCACAGAATGGGGGCGCTGTCAAGTGTTGGGGGGTGAATATGGTGAATTGTCTCTTCATCGGCAACAGCGCCAGCGGGCAAGGAGGGGGCCACTGGGAGGGCGCGACTGCGAACCTGGAAAACTGCCTCTTTGTCTGCAATAGTGCGGCCGAGGGCGGCGGCGGTATCTACTTCTCCTTGGGCGGCCGCCCACACATCAGCCGGTCAACCTTCTGGGCAAATGAAAGCGCATACGGCAGGGCTGTCGCCAGTTTGAGCACTGTGTCCAGTTCGAGTGGGTTCGCCGAGATCACAAATACGATCCTCCGTGATGGTGGTGATGAGATCTACGTCGCGGCAGATCAAGTCAAGGCCAGAACCAGCGTAACACACAGCAATATCGAGGGCGGCTGGCCTGGAGAAGGCAATGTCGACGTTGACCCTCTGTTTGCCGATCCAGGCTATTGGGACCCGAACGGCACGCCGGACGATCCGAACGATGACTTCCTTCTCGAGGGAGACTATCACCTCAAGAGTCAGGCCGGCCGCTGGGACCCGATCAGCGAAGATTGGGTCATCGACGAGGTGAACAGCCCATGCATCGACGCGGGCGATCCGACCCGTCTTCTCGGCGACGAGCCCTTCCCCCACGGTGGGCGCATCAACATGGGCACATACGGCGGCACCGCCGGGGCGAGCAAATCTCCGGTCAGCGACCCGGTAGCGGAGGACGGGCGATAGAGGATCGAAGACAGCAGCGGAATCTTCCGCCGTCTTCTGCCCTCTGTCATCTAGTGCTCCGTTACTTGTCAAATGAGGGGTATGGTTGTCAATAATCGTGTGGCAGCGTCAAACGAAGCTTGGCGATGGCGTTTGCGAAATCCCCGAAACCATCCCCAAGGCCTGCCGCCTTGGGGCTGCCACCCATCGGCATATCCCCATCAAATCAGGTGTAACGGAGCACTAGGTTGCTGGCTCGCGTTCCGGCGCGGAAAGGAGCGGCCTCCGCGAACAAATCCCGCCTTGCTGACGTAAAGTCTTTTCATACCGAGGGTGGCTACCCTTGCGCTCCATCCCGCTGTGCGTGCTCGGAACGAAAAATTTGGGCTGTGGCTCTTGACGGGCCCGGTTTTTTTCGTGAGTCTATAGGGCTTGTTTTGCCGGGGGGCCCGGCTTGGCGGGCGCGGGATTGACGCGACGAGTTATGGAGACAGACATGATTGAGGTCAAAGAACTTCGGCGCAGCTTCGGGCCGGTCGTTGCTGTTGACGGCATTTCCTTCAGCGCGGAGAAGGGCCAGGTCCTGGGGCTGCTCGGTCCCAACGGCGCGGGCAAGACCACCACGATGCGTATGCTGGCGTGTTTTATCCGTCCCGACGGCGGCACCGCCCGCGTGTGCGGATATGACATTCTGACCGATCCCATCGGCGTGCGCCGGTCGCTGGGCTATCTCGCGGAGAACTCTCCGGCTTATCCCGAGATGACGGTGGGGGGGTTCCTCAAGTTCATCTGTGACGTGCGCGAGATTCGCGGCCCCAAACGTAAGCAGACGCTGGACCGCATCGTCCCGATGTGCTCGATCGAATCGGTGTACCACCAGACCATCGAGACGCTGTCGAAAGGCTATAAACGCCGCGTCGGGCTGGCGCAGGCGCTGATCCACGATCCCGAAGTGCTCATCCTTGACGAGCCGACCGATGGACTTGACCCGAATCAGAAGCATGAGGTGCGCAGACTCATCAGCGACATGGCCAAGGACAAGTGCATCATCGTCTCAACGCACATCCTCGAGGAGGTAGACGCTGTCTGCTCGCGGACGATCATCATCGCCAGAGGCAGAGTCCTGGTGGATTCGACGCCGAAAGAACTGAAGGAAAAGCACCACGCCAGTCTGGACGAGGTCTTCCGGAAGATCACGAGGAGCAAGGTTGCCTGAGTCGATTGATTAGTGATGATGGATGATTGCCAATAATCAATGATCGTTTCTACTGGGAGTATCGAATGAACAGTCTCTGGGCGGTATTCAAGAGGGAGCTCAAGAGCTACTTCACGACGCCTCTCGCCTACGTCTTTCTTGTCATCTTTCTGTTCTTCGCAGGTTATCTGACCTTCAAGCAGGGCTTTTATGAAGCCGAGCAGGCGGACCTGCGGGCGTTCTTCATGAATCTCCCCTTGCTGTTCATCTTCATGGTGCCCGCGACCGCCATGCGTCTCTGGGCGGAGGAACGCAAGGTCGGCTCCGTCGAGCTTCTTTTCACCCTCCCCATCACAATCACTCAGGCGGTCCTGGGCAAGTTCCTGGCGGCGTGGCTGTTCCTCGGCATTGCCCTGGCGCTGACGTTTCCGCTCGTCATTACGGTGTTCTACCTGGGCCATCCCGACGTCGGAGTGATTGTCACGGGCTACCTGGGAGGCTTCCTGATGGCAGGGGGGTTCCTTGCGGTTGGCTGTTTCTTTTCGGCGGTGAGCAAGAACCAGGTGATTGCCTTCGTGCTCTCGGTGGTGGCTTGTGGGGTGCTCGTGTTTGCCGGGATGCCGACGACGCAAAACTACCTCTCGACGTTCCTGCCGGCGGGGCTGGTCTCGGCGGTGGAAGGGATGAGTTTCCAGACGCATTTCGATTCCATGCAAAAGGGCGTTCTGCAATTCAAAGACCTTGCCTATTTCATTTTGTTGATCGCAGGCTGGGTTGCGGCCTGTGCGGTCATTTTGGATGAAAGGAAGGCCAGCTAATGAACCGGACTATGCGAGCGATTATCGGTGCCGTCCTGATTTTGGTTATTGCCTTCAGCGGGATCAGCATCAGCCAGGACATCGGAAGGCGATGGAAGCTCGATGCCACCGAACGAAGGCTATACACGCTCTCCGATGGAACCAAGGCCATCCTGGGCAAGCTCAACCAGCCGATCAGGGCCAAGCTCTTCTACGCCAAGACCGCGGCCATGAAGGCCTCCGATCAGATTCGTTACTTCAATGACTACTATGAATACGTCAGGGCCTTGCTCGAAGAGTACGTCGCGGTGTCCGGCGGTATGGTGGAGTTGGAGGTGATCGATCCCAGACCTTTTTCCGACGAGGAAGAAGAGGCCCTGCGATACGGCCTGCAGCGCTTTCCCATTTCTCAGGAAGAGAGCTTCTTTTTTGGGCTGGTTGTGCAGACGCAGTTTGGCGTGGAGAAGGTGATTAAGGTCTTCTCGCCGGACCGGCAGCGGTTTGTCGAATATGATATCAGCTACCTCATCGACACGGCCATCACCCGACAGAAGAGACGCATCGGCATCATGAGCTCATTGCCGGTGATGGGTGAGGATGTGAGTCCGTACATGGCCCGGATGATGCAGGCGCAGAACCAGCAGCCCACCCCACCATGGACGATTGTCAGACAACTACGCGGGAAGTATGACGTGACAGAGGTCCCGACCGACGTCAACGACATCAATGACGTGGATGTCCTGGTTGTCATCCACCCCAAAGATCTGCCGGAGCAGACCCAGTTCGCTATCGATCAATTCATATTGAAGGGCGGCCGGACGATTGTCTGCGTGGACCCGCACTGCGTTGCGGATCGACCGCAGCGGAACCCCATGCAGATGACGGCGCAGAAACAGAGTTCGGATCTTGACCGCTTGTTCCGCACGTGGGGACTGGAGATGCCGGCCAACACATTCGCGGGCGACAGATCGCTGCTTCTGGTGGCCTCGCTAAGTCCCAACCAGAGACAGGAGCCGATCATGGGCTTCCTGGGGCTGAAGCCTCCATGTTTCAACGAGGATGCCGTCCTTACGGCGGATCTCAACTTCGTCCGGGTATTGTTCGCGGGAGTCTTGAAGGAAACGGCCGTGGGGCAGCCCGCAGCGCCTGCTGACCCGAACCGGGCCAGTGACGCTGCCGAGGCCGGGGACGCTTCGGCGATTACGCGGACGCCGTTGATCACGACGACCGCGCACGGCAACAGTTGGACGGTGAGCAGCTCGTTCGAGTTGATGTATCCCGATCCCGAGCGACTCATGGGCCATTTCGTCGAGGGAACCAAGCCAGTTGCCATGGGCTATCTGCTGACCGGACGCTTCAAGAGCAGTTTCCCCGAGGGCATCGAGATTGAGGTTGACGCTGAAGCCGATGAGGACGATCCCAACGCGCCGAAAAAGGTGACCAAACACATCACGGGTCTGACGGAGGCTTCCGCGGACTGCGCCGTCGTGGTCTTCTCTGACGTGGACTTTGTCTGGGACCAGTTGGCCTACACGAACACGTTCTTCGGGCCGGCCACCGTCGGTGACAACAGCGCCCTGCTCGTCAATGCCGTTGAGGAGATCAGCGGTTCCGGTGATTTGATCTCCATTCGTTCTCGAGGCAACTATACGCGTCCTTTCGTGGTGGTGGACAAGATCAAGGAGGATGCCGAAAGAGAAACCGCTGACGAGATCGCGCTGATCAACGCGCAGATCCAAGGCTTCAATCAGGATTTGCAGTCCCTGGCCAATGCGAAAGACCAGGAAGAGCAAGATGTTCTGGGCAGCACGATCATCCAAAAGAAGCACGATCTGGAACTGAAGATCTACGAGGCCCAGCGGCAGCTCCGCGAGGTCAAGGCCAGGCAGTGGGAGCGCATTGAGCAACTGGGCAACTCGCTGCGCAGAGCTAATATGGCTGCGGTCCCAGGCGTGATTATGGTTATCGCGGTGGTGCTGGGCATCTGGCGTGGCGCACGCCGGCGTCACTATATCAGTCATGCAAGTGACGCGTGACATTGATTATTGATTGTTCGTCGTCAATCATCAATTGTCGATTATCGCTTGTCATTAAAGGGGTAATGCGGATGAGCAACCGGAAACTGGGCATCTTGGCCGTCGTGGCCGCCGTCATGGTGGCATGGGCGGTCCTTCAGTCACATCTGTCGCGCCATTCGAGAGTCGAGCCTTCAGGCCCCACGTATCTCATTCAGGGGCTGGACACGACCGCGATCGGCAGTATCGTCGTCGGGCAGGGCGACAAGGCCGTCAAAATCGCACGCAAGAACGGGCGTTTCGTGGTCGTCAACAAGGCCGACTATCCGGCCGACCCCAAGCAGATCAACGATCTGATTTCCAAGTGCCTCGACA
>CAZGRF010000280.1:0-5344 GCA_964527825.1 uncultured Pirellulales bacterium | reverse complement strand
TCTGTGATGGAAAAAGGCCTTCATGTCCGCCGCATGCCTTAAAGTCGTACGAAATTCGCCACAAGAAACACCGAGGTCATGCTATGCCCTGGACCCGCCGCCGTCAAGTGCGTTCATCAAGGCAACTTATGAGGGGTGCCGCCCTTCCGCGGGGCTATTGCCCCATCATCTGGCAGACCACCGTCCTCGCCCTGGCTCGTGTATCGAAGTCCACCAGGACGATCTGCTGCCATGTTCCCAGTACCAGCCGGCCGGCCGTAAAAGGTATGCTCAGCGACGGTCCCAACAACGATGCCCGCACGTGTGCGTGCCCGTTGTCGTCGTGCCAAGTCTGCTCGTGCTCGTAGTGACCCTGCGCGGGGGCAATCCGCTCGAACGCCGCCTCAATGTCGTGATTGGCCAGGCCGGGCTCGAACTCCGTCGTGGTGAGACCCGCCGTGGAGCCGACGTTGAACAGCGTAGCCACCCCCGCCATCAGACCGGACCGCGCCACCGCTCGGGCCACGTGGTCGGTAATGTTGACGACGTGGTTATTGCCTCGGGTCTTAACCTCAATCTGTTCCGTCTCTACCGTCACTGATCAGCCCTTTGCAGACACATCCCCGTTACAGGCGTGTAGGATAACTCAAGCGGCGTTCCTCGGCAAGTCCCGATAACATGTGGCGTGCCATTGGGGCCAAAGCCGGACCGCCGTGGACAGGAGGAGTGGCCCCCAAACGGTGCCTCCCGTTGAATTCCCAAACGCCGGCGCGTCGAGACCCTGCCGTCTTCCGCTTTGCGCAAAGGTACGTCCGGATAACCTCTGCGACCGCCCGAGGAGCGTACGCTCCCAAAGTGCGCTTGACCTGGGATTCTGTTTGTGGTACAATGCAGAACGTAATTGGGGGTGTCATAGCACCGCGTGTTCAGCGAACAGCGAGTCTTCCACGGATGGCCCGACGTTAGACGTGCGTCGGCGTGTGCATACACAGAGTTTCGGAGGATGGATTTTGCAGCAAGGCATTTGCTCGATCCGCGAAGAAAGGGGCTGCAAGCCCATTTGAGAGGTTCTTAGAGTAGTGCATATCACCGTTGGGGGTGAGCGATCTCCAAGGCTCGACGCACCGCGTTGAGCAGACAGATGCCGGAATGGGGGCGATGAAAATGAAAAGAACGTGTCTGCAGCATCAATCTCGTCTGGTCAGTCCTATGACAGACAACGGCGCCGCGCTTAGCGGAATCGGCCGGGCTTTGAAGAAAATCTCTCAAGAATTTCGCCTGCCGCCGTGTTTTCTGCGTCTCGGACTTATCGGTCTGATGATCTGGGCGAGTGCGGCAAACTCATGCCTGGCGGGCCGGTCTGAGACAGGCGCGCAGGGGACGGAGAGGGCCGGCGCTCAAACAAGTGCACTGCCGCGCGGAATACGGGACCCTCTCAATCCGCAGGCGTACATGACAGACCTTGCGAACAGACTCAGTTCCGCAAAACAGAGAAAGACGCTGCTGCGCGGAGTGAACGCACCAACGTCGCCCCAGACGCCTTTGGAAGCACCGACCATGCAGGAGACAACCGTGCCACAGCCGAGCGTGCAGGGTTCGACTATGCAGGAGGCGGACCTGCGGAGGCTAATTGCCGAAGAACTGGAGAGGCAACGGCAGATTGAGCAGCAGGCGGCGGCCCAGCGAGCGCAGGATCTGCGCAGGCTGATTGCCGAAGAGGTGAGCAGGTATAGGCAGAGCTTGACGTCGCCGGACACAGGATCACCAAGTCTCCAAGAACCGGCTGCGAGTGTACCAGTATCAACCGAGCAGGACTTGCACGCACTGATCGCGCAAGAGCTCATTAGGCAAGGGCTGCCTGTGCCGCAGGTAGACGGCCAGGAAGCAACCGTACAGCAGCCGACCACGCAAGAGCCAAATGTGCCGGAACCCGACCTGCCGACGTTGATTGCCCAAGAGTTGCAGAGACGAAGGCAAGGTGCGGCGCAGCCAAACGTGCAGGAGCCAAGCATACCTGAGCCAAATGCGCCGGAGCCGGATTTGGCGACATTGATTGCTCAGGAACTGCAGAGGCGCAGGCAAAGGGCCGCCCAGGAAAGACAGCAGGAGTCGGACCCATTGCTGGCAGGTGCCGCGCCGACCACCAGCGGTATGAGTCCCCTGACGGGTTTAGCACCCGACAATCGCGCCGCGCTGAGGGCCTACAGGGACATCCAGGCCAGAAACGGTCTTGCACATTCCGACGAAGAGTGGTCTCTGGCAGGCGATCTGGACAAGTACAGGGCTCACGCTGTGGCAGAAGGTTCAAGAAACTCGGGCGAAAGCCTGAAGAAGGCCCTGAAACGAGTCGGCCTGACGCTTGAGGACAGTACAAACATCTTCACCTTGGGCTACGCCTCGGACCGCGGAAAACCGTTCAGACTCAATGACGGCAAAGGTCTCTTCCAGGAGCCGGGCAACGTGCCGAAGCAAGCTGCCAAGACCATCGTCAGTTTTGGCGATGGATTGTATTCTCTCGTCGACCTCGCTACGTTCGACATGTTGTCCGACAAGAAGAAAAACGCCTATCAAGACAACAATCCGCTGGTGCGGCCGCTGGTCTTCACAGGGAAGACGATCGGCGGTGTGTGGAAAACCACCGAGGAGCTTGGCAACGCCATTACCTGGGGCTATTTCGACAACGTCACCGGCGCGATCGGCTTGTGTTTCGAAGATATCATCGAGGTCTTGAAACACACCGGTCAGGCCGTGACGAATATCGTACGAGCCCCTCTGCGTCTGATCGGCGGCAAGGACGAGAAAGCGGACAAGGCGCTGGACTGGATCCTGCTCGTTCCGCTGGAGTTCGCCAGCAATGCCATCGAGATGAAGGGCATCGCCAACATGGATGACTACGAGACGGCTTTTGCCGACAAAGGTGTCATCGGCTCCATACTGGAATTCGGTGGCTCGACCTTTATCGTGTACCGCGCCATTGACGAGGCACTGGACCAGCTTGACGATGACAACGGCAAGCAGACTGCCAAAACCACCGAAGCGGAAACGCCGACGGAGCCGACACCGACAGAGCCGACCATCCCGGACGTAGTGACCGAACCTCCTGTCGACGCCTGGCTGTGGTTCGACGATCTGTACCCGCCGGGAGAATGATCGTGACGAACGGTGCAGATTACGCACGCACAGGATTGCAGCTCATGATGTGATCGTCATCAACAGGCCCGGCTGACCCGGGCCTGTTGCTTTTTCACGACTGCTTATCCCCGGGCGATGGGCCCTAATGCACCGCCGTTGTCGAGCGGAGGACGCCGTAGCGTGGGATCCCGCGTTTCCCTCGTGAGCGAATATCACAGCCGAATAGCCTCGTTCTGTGACGTTCGCGTGCCGATTCTGAACCTCCCTCTTCTGATGTGCGGCAAACCGACGCGAAGTATGCTCTCGCTGAAGATGGATCCCTCTTCGCCGATTCTCAGCACAGGCAGTCACGTCCGAAAAAAACCTTGCCTCCTTGATGCCGTTGAGCTTGATGTACATTTGCTCGGCCGAGGTTGGCTCGTGGCATACAACGGATTGGGCCTGGTGAACGTGGTCTGGACGGCAGACCCGAATCAGACTACGGTGACGGGGCGTAAGCTGCCTCCCGAGCTGGCCTCGATCCCGACGCCGAGAGATCGGATGACCGTCAGCAAGCCGGTGGTCTTTTCCTGGAATCCCGGCGTGTACGCTCTCTCGCATGACGTGTACTTCGGCACCAATTTCAACGATGTCAATAGCGCCGACAGGGACAATCCACTCGATGTGCTGGTCAGCCAGAATCAGGATACCAATTCCTATGAGCCGCCGACAACCTTGTTGACCCTGGGCCAAACCTACTACTGGCGAGTCGACGGGGTCAACGACGCCAATACGGCCAGTCCCTGGAAGGGCGCCGTATTTCAGTTCACCGTCGCCCCTTACATCGTCGTGGACGATTTCGAGTCTTACAATGAGATTCCCAACGACCAGCCCGGCAGTCACATGGTCTACTACACCTGGGCGGACGGCTACGGGCATGAGACGACCAACGGGGCCTTCGTCGGCTATCAGAGCGGCGTTTCGATGGAGACGACGACCGTCCACGGCGGTCTGCAATCCGTACCTGTGATCTACAATGACAGAATAGCGCCGTCTTCGGAGGTCTCGGTGGAGCTGGCTGCCCTACCTGTGGGCACGGACTGGAGCGGCGACGACTTGGCCACGCTGTCGTTGTGGTTCTATGGGAGCTCACTCAACTCGGCCGAGCAAATGTACATCAAGCTCAACGGCATCAAGGAGGCCTACAAGGGTGCGGCCGCTGACTTGCAGCAGGCCTTCTGGCACGAGTGGCTGATCAGTCTTGATTCTTTTGGTATCGATTTGAGCGCTGTCACCGACCTTACGATTGGGTTCGAGGGAAGCGACGCCGCCGGCGGCGCGGGCATGGTATGGTTCGATGACATCCGGCTGACCACGCAGGTCTTGGACACCAGCGTTAGTCAATTGGCCCGTTGGGCGTTGAATAGCACCACCACCACGTCAGCGGTCGCCTTGGACGGGGTCACAGCGGCCAGCGAAACGGTTAGCAGCCTGTACATCATCCGTGACTACGGCGGCATCGACGGCAGCCAGCGCGTCTACGCCTATGGCAGCGGGTTGGGTTATTGGCCGGACGAAACCGCCGAGAACCCGGACCGATATGCCCAGTTCGCAGTCACTCCCAAGACCGGAGTCTCCCTGAACGTCACCTCCATCACGCTATTCGTGGGCAACAGCGGTGGATCGAATGACGTCAAAGCCAGCATCTTCTACTCGACTGACGGCTTTGTGACGTCCACTCCCTTGGATGTGGCGATCGCCCTGCCGAATAAGGCGTTGCAGCAGCAGACGTATAGCCTGGACGTCCAAGTTCTGAGCGGGAAAACCTTCAGCCTGAGGGTCTATCCGTGGCTGCAAGGAGGGAAGGCCAGCGGCAAGTACTTCAATATCAAAGACGTGGTCATCTCCGGCACGATATCGCAGTAGGTCCGGCTGCCCGGCAACTACAGGGTCTTCAGACTCATCGGCGGTCGGGCATTAGACCCGGGCAGCTAAGATAGGGTGACACTGGCTCCCCCCGCCCTCTGCGCCTCTCACACGGAAGCCGATTGAATCAAGGTTTGTGACTGACGCCGGACCCTGGCAAACGCCGCAGGGCCTTGTCGCATTTGCTCCATCGAAGCTCCGCCCGTCGTTCCTTGGCGAGATTGGTGACGGTCTGCGTGTGCGCCAGGCCAATGCCAGTATCATCTCAAGGTCAGTCGGCAAGTCGCCGACGCCTACGGGTTGTCATCCTGACACTTCGCGCGTAGCC
>CAZGRF010000279.1:0-5356 GCA_964527825.1 uncultured Pirellulales bacterium | reverse complement strand
TCCCTTCTGCTCCAGAGAAACGCCGCGCTGCCGCGTCCCGTCTCTTGGACGCGGCCGCATCCTGTTTGTCAACACTCCCACACTGATTCTACCCAGATGGCGAGGGCGGACTACCAAATGTGGACGCTCTTTTGAAAAACGCGCAAAAAACCTCCGGCCCCGTTGCGTCCAACACCACCGCCCACGGCCGGACGGATACGAGTTGACACCACGCTTTCGCGTGGGCGTGAGACTCTACTTGCAGTACATGGCTCAAGCGCATACATCGCCCGCGTCTCCTTGCGCCAGAGATCCTTCGAGTCGTCTACTGCTCTCTGTTCTTCAACGCCACCGGGGCTGCATATCCTGCCAAATCCCGGCGCGCCTTGGGTTCTCTCTTCTGCGCCAGCCTCACCAGAAATAGCCGGTTCCCTGCGTCCTAGACTTAGCCCCGCCAAAGCGGGCCACAGCCACCCCGTCTTCCATCTCAGGGTCAAAGCGGCGCCATTCGGTGTGACCGTCCAGGAATCCGACATTGCCGCCGGTAGGGTCCACGCCTTTCAGATGATTCGTGTCCCGGTCGGGCACAAGCGCGTCGATCACAATGCCGTCCCGGAAGAAGTTGCGTCCGTACTTGCTGCTCATCTCCGCCTGGAGGTACTCGGCGCTTGTCGCTGTGCCGCCAATCAGATCTACAACCATCTCCTTGGCTGCAGGACCCTTGTCGTACACCGATGTAACCCAGGTCTTCTCGACGGTGTCTCTTGCATAGGGCGTGATGCCGATCTGCTTCTCCATGGTGGTGGAAGGCGTGATCCAACCATAGCTCGAGAAGACGGCATAGACCGCTCCGCGCTCGCTCTTTACGGTCACGAACCGGCTTCCATCCCACCCACTACAGTTCTCCTCGGGAAAGCCGGATATCCAGAGCCAGTCGTTGTACTCCCGATGAACCGCGTTCGACGGGCAGTAGAACATAGGGCGCGTCATGCCAGCCCTGAGCATGAAGTTGACTGCTTCGCAGTAGAGGTGGCCGGCCCAGGCTCGGCCCACACCTACTCCGTCCTGCCCCATGGGTAGCTTGCCCGCATTCTCAGTGCCGTAGAGATGCAGGGAGACCAACTGTTGACGGATGTTTGACGCGCACCTGGTCCGGCGGGCCTGCTCTCGGACCTGGCTCAGGGCCGGCAGCAGGAGCGCCAGCAGCACCGCAATCACTGCGATCACCACCAGCAGCTCGATCAGCGTAAAGGCTGCGCCGGTCACCCGTCGCTCATCTCTCGTCGTTCGGCACCGATCTGTGCGCTGCGCCGTTTGGCCACGCCGGGCGACCCGCTGTTCTCCCACACGTCCCATCGCTGAAACCTCCCTTCTGCCCCAGAGGAACGCCCCGCTGCCCCGTCCTGTCTCTTGGACGCGGCCGCATCCTGTTTGGCAACACTCCCACATGGATTATACCCGAAAGGCGAGACTGGAATATCAAATGTTGACAGTTCTTCCGAAGAAACTCGCGAAAAATGTGGGGTCCCGTTGCGCTCAACACCACCCCCGGCAGGCAGACGCGCCCCTGTGGTCGCGCCGTCGCCGTTCCAGGCGCGCCGGGGGATGCACGCTCCGTCGGTCTATAGCTGGAAGACTGTTGAGACGGAATAGCCGGTAGGGTATAATCATATGCGATGCAGGCCGATGAGGACATATTGAGTTTGCTCGAAGAAAGAGGCGCCCAACTGGCCCGGGAGGCACAACGGGCAGTGATCCTCCAGCCCGGGGCCTTAGGCGACTGTATTCTTACCCTGCCCCTCGCCAGGGTCATGAAGAAGACATTGAGCCTGGGCGGAGTCGATATCATCGGACATACGGAATATACCGGCATCCTGCCCGGGCGAAGTTGTGTCAACAGTGTTCGATCCATCGACTCGACGCAACTGCACCGTTTGTTTGCCGAGTCCGGTACGTTCGATCTCGAAGACCGCGATCCTCTCATTAGCACCTTCGACGACTACGCCTGGATCGTGACATTCATGGGCGAGCCGGACGGTGACTTCGAGCAGAACCTGATCTTCACCGCTAATTGCAGCCACAGCGCAGAAGTCATCACGCTATCATTGAAGCCACCGCGCGCGGGGCGCCAGCACATCGCCGAATATTACGTCCGACAGTTTGTCGATCAGAGCGACTTGACCGTGGACTCGCCTCATATCCGTTCGGAAGACATTCTGATCAGTGTCACGGCAGCAGACCGGGACCACGGCTTGGAATTGCTCGATCAGGTAGGTATCGACGTGTCGAGGAAACTGATCGTTCTCCATCCCGGCTCCGGCGGGCGGCGAAAATGCTGGCACCTCGATAACTTCATCGGCATCGCCAAGTCACTGCGCTCGTCGGAGGTGGAGGTGCTGTTTCTGCTGGGGCCGACAGAGATGGAACGCTTTGGCGCTGCGGACATGGCGCGCGTCGGCGCTGCCGCCAAGCTCGCAGCGGATTTGTCTCTGACGGACGTGCTCGGGCTCCTCGGCTGTGCGGATGCCTTTGTAGGCAACGACAGCGGCGTTACCCACCTGGCCGCGGGCACGGGTCTGCACACGCTCGCTGTGTTCGGACCGACAGACCCGGCGCTCTACAGGCCGATTGGCCCGGCCCTGACGGTCTTCCGAGACTCCCGGAACCGCTTCGCGCGCGAGCCTTGCCTCGAACTTCAGAGGTCGGTAGTCGAAAGCCTCACGGGCTTGATCGAGAAACCTCCCACACCCTGACCCGTCCGAATCAGTCGCAGCGGGCAGGGTAGAACCGAGTCGTAGAATGGAGAATGGCTGAGTCGCGTGCATTGGGTTTGATAGCCGGGGCAGGCCGGCTGCCTTTCATGGTAGCCGCAGGGGCCAGGAAGGCGGGACGCTCAGTCGTCTGCGTCGGGCTGAGCGGCTACGTCGAGAAAGGTCTGGCCGACGAGGTCGATGTCTTCTATGAGGTGGGCGTGGCTCGGCCGGGGAGTTGGATTCGGCGGCTCAGGGGCCACAATGTCACCGAGGCGATCATGGTGGGTCGCGTGACGAAATCTCATCTGTTCACGCCTTGGCGCATCTTTCGATACCTGCCCGATTGGCGAGCTTTTCGAGTATACTACTGGCGGCTGCGCGGCAAGCCCAAGCTAACGGATACACTGCTGTCGGCACTGGCCGAGGAGCTGGCTTGCGGCGGCGTACGTCTGGAGAACTCAATGATGTACAACCACGAATCCCTCGCCGAAAAGGGTGTGATGACCAGGCGGCAGCCCGGGACACAGGTCGAAAAGGACATTGAGTTTGGCTGGCCGCTGGCGAAGAAACTGGGCGAGATGGACATTGGCCAAGCCATCGCAGTCAAGGAGCGCGAAGTGATCGCGGTGGAGGCTATCGAAGGCACCGCCGAGATGATCAGGCGAGCCGGCCAATTCTGCAAGTCCGGTGGCTGGACGCTCATCAAGACTTCCAAGCCGAACCAAGACATGCGATTCGACGTTCCTTGCGTCGGCCCTGAGACGATCCGCGATCTGGCGGCCGCCGGTGGCAAGTGCCTTGTAGTCGAGGCGGGCAAAACAGTCGTCATCGACAAGCCCCAAACACTCGACCTGGCAGACAAGATGGGGATGTGTATCGTCGCAAAGCAAGACGCGGCAGGAAACCGCGAATGAGACTCAGCGATTTTGCATACGATCAACACGGCCAAGTCCTTTTGCCACCCCAGAAGACGGAACAGGCAAATCGGGGCTTTGCCTATGCGGACGGCGCCGAAGAGTACCTGCTGAAGGTCTTGCGCCGGGCCGAAGATCTGAGCACGGACTCTGACGAGCTCGAAGGCAAGGCACATGACTGGCCGAGCAGGTATCACCTGGGACAGGGCCGAGCCAATATCTTCAGGGCCCTCAGCGTCACCAGCGATCAGAGGGTCCTGGAACTCGGCTCGGGCTGCGGCGCCATAAGCAGGTATCTGGGTGAGCGCTGTGCCCGGGTTGACTGCGTGGAAGGCAGCTACGTGCGGGCCCGGACCGGCCGAGAAAGGTGCAGAGGGCTGGATAATACCCGGGTGTTTTGCGCCGACATAAACGATCTCGCCTTCGAGCCGGATTACGACGTCGTCACCCTGATAGGTGTCTGGGAATACGCCCCAGTATATGCTAACCTGCCTGCGTACGAGGCTTGTGTCCGTCTGCTGAAGCTGGCAGGTTCTGCGTTGAAAGATGACGGCGTGCTAGTCATCGCCATTGAGAACAAGATTGGCCTGAAATACTGGACCGGCTGGCCCGAAGACCACACGGGCAGAATCTATGACAGCATCCACGGATACCCGCGCGGGAGGACTCAGCGTAAGTCCGCCATCACTTTCTCCCAGAGAGAGATCGAGGACCATCTCCGTCAGGCCGGACTTCCCTGCTTTCACTTCTACTACTGCTTCCCTGACTACAAGTTTGCTTCGACGGTCTTCAGTAGCGTGGGCAACGACGACGATCTGTACCTTCACAACTGGATAGACGTCCCCTTCGGAGATCCAGGCTCGAAGAAGGCCGACACCATACACGAGGCGCTGGCCCTGCGCACCCTTTCACAGGCAGGTTTGCTGAGGGAATTTGCGAACTCCTTCTTGATCGTTGCGTCGAAGCGCAATACCTCCGCGTTGCTGACGCCGGACTGGATCGCCAAGAAGATCTCCGGTTTTCCCAGATTGAGGCAACACCGATGCGTGACGACACTGGCAAACGGTCGCGAGCTACGCACCATGAAGGAAATGCTGAGTGAGGAATCGACCGACCCCAACACGGTCCGGACCGGTCACGTGGGCCTATTGAGGCACCGTACCACAAATGAGGCATGGCAGCCGGGCGATTTGCTTGTCTTCGACGTATACGAGGCGTTGTTCAGTAGGGACTTCGAGAAGACGGTCATAGAGATTCTCAGGCAATACTATGAAGAGTTGCAGAGAAGATTCGGTACAGGAGAGAAAGACGAGGATGCATATCCCCTGATGCGCGGCGAGTGCTTCGACTTCGTGCTGAGAAACATTGTGCGAGGAGATGGCAAGCTGGCCTTCATCGACACGGAATGGTCTGCGAAGACAGGTTTGCCTGCTGATTATATGCTGTATCGATGTATTCGGTATGATGTTGCTAGGATCGCGTCCACCTCTGCGCGAAAGCTGGCGCGCGGCCGCCGAAGATTTGCGATCGACGTAATCAAGACGTTTTTTCCACAGTACAACAAGAATCGCTACAGACGCAATCGGGAATTGGACAAAGGGCTTACGGACGCAGTGGCCGAATAGCAAATGGCGGCTCAGTTGGAAAAGGGCTTTTCTCTGCGCCCCGCCACCGGCCATGCGATAATCAAGCTCGGCCGCTATCTCCCGC
>CAZGRF010000278.1:0-5415 GCA_964527825.1 uncultured Pirellulales bacterium | reverse complement strand
TTCTTCTTCAAACGACGATGGCGAAATGATCGCCGCCATGCCGCACTCCGGGCAAACGGTAATACCAGCCTGCCGACACATCTGCTGTCCCTCTCCGCTGGCGAAATCGATCCAGTCGTGTGGGTTCTCCACGTCCCGAAACTGCCGCAGCCGCAAGTCCGCGAAGTACCGTGTCGGTCCATACTGAACCTGCGGCAGGACCCAAGGCCCTGTGTAGATATCCTGTTGTGTTTTCATCTTCTTTCTCCTCCGGCGATGCCGCTCTAAGGTGGCGGTTCGCCTCAGAGGCAGGTGAACCGCTACCGACGAGGCGTCAAATAAGGAAGAAGGCGGCCCGCCTGTTCAGGCCGCGCTCATCTAACTCAAGCTATCCGGTGGATCTCGGCCTTGACCATCTCTTCGGTCAACTGACCAAACGAGGTCTTGATCACCTTCTGGGCCTTGTTCTGTAGCCACGCGTCGATCTCGGGTTTGAGCCGCATGCCGGAGCTGGCGTAGTTGGTGATGGCGTTGTAGAAGTCCCAACGGGTGACACGATCACTGTCGTCATGCTTGAGCCGTGATAGGATCTCGCCCACGTGCTTTTTCTTCTTGAACAGGGCCTTTGTCAGCAGCTTGACCGCCTGCCATTCGACGCTGTCGGCCATGCAGACGCTGACCATGTCGGCGAGCTTGCGGTCGTTGTTGATGATGTCGCGAATCACCTTATCAATGAGTCCTTCCACGGTAAGCGTCAACTGCTCGGTATACTTGATCCGGGTGGGCTTGACGATGTCGTTGACCACCATGCCGTTCGAGCACGCCAGCCGGGTCACGCGGGCGGCGATCATCAGGCCGACGACCTGGCTGTAGTCGGAGACCACGCGGATTCCGGTCATGAAGCTCTCCCCCACTTCGGTCAGCTCGAACTGCGAGTCGGGGAAGTCGAAATCGATCTGGATGCCGTGCCGGGACCGCTTGAGGAAGGCTCGCGCCTTGATGTTCAAACTCGAGATGGCCTCGATGAGGCACTCCGTCGCATGCCGATGCTGGATTACGGTATAGCTCTTCGGCGCCAGGCAGGCCAGTTCGTTCTTGTCGACGTTCCAGACGCCCATGTGCCGCTTGCTCAAGTAGTTGTCGCCGTCCTTGACGATGTGCACATCTCGCATCTCCGCCCGGTCAAATCCCAGGGCGAGCACCTTCAGTTCCGCCAGGTTCAGGGTTTCGATATCCATTTGCGTCACCTCCGGGCCTCACCGTCTACTGCGCTGAGGCCCTCTTCGCAGCCCCAAGAAGAGGGCCGTTCAGGAATGGGCCGACTACGGCCACGTACTGTGTTCAGACACCGCCTGAGGCGTGTCCGACCGCAGCAATTGCTGTTGCGATGCGACCCGTGGCGGGTGCTCGGTCTTTTTGAACACGAGGCAGTACTCGTGACGGATCGGCACGTCCTCCATCTTGCCGTAGATCTTGCGATCGCTGCTGCAGTGGTGCTGGACCTTGATGATGACGCTGCGAATCTCGCCGTAGGGGAAGTTGAGCACGTCTTTGACGATGGGTGTGTATCGGCCTTTCCTTCGCACGTCGCCTATCAAGACCGCCAGGCGGCCGCCTTGGTCCAGTGCCTGATAACAGCGGCGCAGACACCCCATCAGCATTTGCCGGAAACGTTCGTAGCTCTCACAACTGCTCAGGTCACTTGGACCGCTGCGGTACTCGATGATGTTCCAGTACGGTGGGTGAATCCAGACGAAATCAAACCGGCCGGGCAGATCCTGGCGGGTCAGGTCGAAGCCGCTACGGAGGTCACCACCCCAGTAGCTTATCCCCGCGCGTTTGTACTGGTTGAGCCCCTCGACCACGTCTCGGCTCGTGCCCGACCCTTCCATCGGGTCCGCCACCCTGCGGGCGTGATACCGCAGGATAAGGTCCTTGATGAGCCGGCCGTCACAATTGCCCCGGTACCTGCTATCACCGAACAAGGGGCAGCGGTCCGGATAGGAGACGACCGAGCTCATCTGCTCATCCTCGGCATAGACATCGTAGAACCCGTCGCCGAGCCGGTCCAACAGACCGTCCGATACCGCCTCAGACAACCGCGCTCGTATCGTATGCTCGGGCGTGTCCGGCCGTTGCCGCAATATCTCAATGTGCATCTGGCGGATGTGGCTGGCGCCGTTGGCGTCCACGAATTCCAGGAGCATCGTCCTGATGGAGACATCTGACATATGCATCACCTCCCTGGGTTACCTCTTGAGGGCAACCTCAGCCTCATGATCGGGCTGGGTTGCCCGTCGCGCGTGGAGGGCGCCCGCGGTCCTCAGCCTCATCGCACTGCCGCCAATCAGCATACTGCGTCGGATAGTTGCATCTTACGCAGTTGCGGTTGGTGATGTCGCCGTTGTACCGCTTGATGATTTCGTCCCCGACGAATACGATCGTGTCGGTCACGTCGGCGAACGAAACGCGGCTGCCGCACTTGACGCACCGTCCTTCATCGTCAAAGCCAGGTTTAGCCACCACATCGTTGGGTGTGGCTTCCTCCCACAGCGTGTGGAGGGCTCGGTAGACGCGGGCCGGTGTGCGCGAATCCTTATCGAGCCATTGCTCCAGAATCTGCATGGCGGTGTCCTTGTCGAGTTCAATCATGTTGGCCAGCCACTCTTCCAGGGCAAGCGTCTCTTTGTGATGGCCGTTTAGGTCCAGCGTGTCGTTCACGTGAATCTCGTTGGCATCGCGAATCAGCACGAAGTCATCCTGGGTCAGCACCTCATCTGCGTCCAGCTTCGCCAGGATCTGCTCGTGCCTTTCGATCAGCTCTCGGTTCATCTGCTTGTTCTCCGCATCGAGGTCGCTGTCGGGGGCGAGCGCGGCCCGCATCCCTTCATCGTCATCTTCGAGGACGAAACGGATGGCTTCCTTGATGGCTTCATTCATTCTGATCACCTTCATGCTGCATCGCCTCGCACGCACACTCCCTAATACGACCCCAGTCGATATTGCCCTCAAACATGCCCTTCTCCATGAAGAAGGCCCATCGGTCGAACTCCTTCTGATCTTGGGGTCTCCTATGCATCGCCTCTTCGAAGTCCTCCCCGGAAAACGACAGCACGAGGTAGTAGCATTTGATCCCGCGGCAATCGCTGACGCGACGGCCTGCCACTATTCTGGTTTCTACGACGATGTTTCGTTGGCGTACCGAATCGTGCCCGCATCCGTACGGACAACGGAAATCAAAGTCGAATGGATGGGGTTGCGTGGCGTCTACGTAGAATCGACAGCCGCATGTGCTGCACCGATACTGTTCCAGATCCCAGGTTTCGTAGTTCATTTCACACCTCCGAGCCGAAAGCGGCTCTCTCCAACGGTAGAGCCGCTGAGACCGTCACAAGCCCCGGCACCGTGACAGCGGTGCCGGCCGGTGACTTGGAGCGTCAGCGAAAAGCCGCCCTGGTGCCACAGGCACTTCAACAGGTCGGTCCGAAGCCTTTCTATGCCCTTTTCGCAGACTTCTGAGACCCTTATCAGAGTCTTGAGCGGTGAATACGAGAGGATGCCTCAGCATCCCCTCGCCGCCCAGAAATTGCGGGCCTTCTTTTCCTGCTGCTGCTGGTGCCGCTCCACCAGCTCGTACCTCTGCCGTTGCAGCCGCAGAATCCGCAGGTACAGCTTGGCCAACTGCCACAGGTCCCAGTCCTCGATGTCGTCCGTGTCGAGCAGGCCCAGTCGCACACGCTTGAGGACCTCGTACCTGCCGATACTCGGAATCCGCTCACTGAGAATCTCGAACCTGATAACGAGGTCCATCTGCTCGTCCTTCATCCGCTCGACCTTGTACAAGAGTCTGCTGTGTGGCGGTCTGTATTTCTCGAAGTCCACGGTGCCAAACGCCCCCCAGTCAACTCTGCCGTCCTCGTCGATGTTGGGCCGAATCGGACACTCCCAATGCTGCTGCGGCAATCGCAAGACAGGCCACCACAGCTCTTTGTACATGACTCGCTCCAGCTCATCCGGGTCGGCCAGCTCCTCGTCCGGCAGGTCGGCAAGCGTGCCGTACTTGGCCCTCTGCTGCTCCTGCCGCAGGGCAGATGCTGGCACGAAGATGCCATCGTATGTCTCGTACTCCTGTTGGTCCATGTTGACCACCTCCGACACAAGCCGCTCTATTTGGCGGTTCGTCCACCATCAGACGGACCGCCACTCGGACTAGCGTAGGCCCGTCCAGCGGACCCTTCGATAAACCTTTAGGCCGCAGGCCGACCCGAAGGGGAAAGGTTTACGATAGAGGGTCTGCGTGGGCCGGAGCGGACGCCTGTTGCGGTATTCGAACCTCCTCCGAGCCGACACGGTTTTCCTTCTACGCCGAAGCGGTCATCCTCGGGCCCTGTGTTTTGGCAAACCGCAGCGACCACTCCGCGAACTTCACTCACGGCAACCCCTCCGACTCGCCGTTGGCCGATGACTCGTTCTGCAATTCGATTATCTTCTCGAAGGCCTTCTGCAGACAATGTATCGCCAGAGGAATCTCGTTACGGCTGAAGCTGGTCGAAGACTTCCAGTTGCCGTCCGCGGCTCTGTAACGGCGCTGAATCGTGGCCTTGAGGATTACGGCCGTCCGGCCGCCGGTCTGTATCTCATTTTCCCACAGAGCCGCACTGACCTGGCCGGCCCTGAACTTGGCTATGGGTGTTTGCTGTGACATCTTGGCTTACCTCCCGGCCCGCCGTCAAACGCGACAGGCCTTCTTACCAACTCAGGTCAGAAGGCCGTCGGAGAATATAAAGGCTATGGCGGATGCTCCGCCGCAGGCCCCAGAACAGGGCCCATGAGTGAAGAAGAAAAGGAAGAACATGCGGAGGCACGTTCAAGACTGGCTCGCCGAACGCAATCGCTCTGCCATCTTCAGCTCGTCCAGCGTCTGTTGGGTCTCGGCCATGACCGCCAGCTCCAGTCTCACCCGCCGACTCTCTGCCGGCGAAAGACGCTCGTCCAAGCCGAACCACGACATCAGGTCGTCGACCGGCAGAATCTGGCCGAACTGGTCGGTCGGCAGTCGGCCTTGCCCCCGGATGAAATCCAGGATGCTCCACACTTTGCGCTGGTCCATTTCCATCAACTCCGGGCGAACCACTCTGGCGGCGGTTCACCTGCTCCCTGGTGAACCGACCAGCGGGCCGGCCGAGGCCCGTCAAGCAGACCCTGCGATAAACCTCTAGGCTGCAAGCCGACCCCGAAAGGGGAAGGGTTTGCCGTAGAGAGTCTGCGTGAGCTGCGGCCAGACCACGCCCGTTTGGCCCGGTAGACGGCAATCTCAATCTCCTGGGCCCACACCCATTCGGCCCACTCCAGACACCACCGTTCCCGGCCTGCCGCCGACATGGCCAGCGTTCTCTCCACGACTGGCCTCAACACCTCCGCATCCAAGTCCATCTT
>CAZGRF010000277.1:0-5418 GCA_964527825.1 uncultured Pirellulales bacterium | reverse complement strand
TTCTCCGGCAGTTCGCTCCACTGCCACATGGAGCGTCCGGCGTAACCGCGTTCAATCCTTCCGTTGGGATTGTCCCAATGGTTCATCAACCGAAGCTGAAGCGCGGGCCGTTCGGCGATGTCAAGCGAATCGATCGGCTGGCCGGTTTGCATCAATCGCAGGAAATGGAAGCTGCCATACAGAGCACCGAGGTCGCTGTTGGCGGTAATCACCGTCACCGGTCTGTTGCCGACGCGCGCCGAGCGGATGATGAAACCTTCGTCACCAACAGCACCCAAGTGGGTGGCCAAGTTCATATCCCGAATCAGCGCGGAATTCCCCGGCGTGCCGACGATAACCGTGCCGTCCACCACAGCGTCTTGGTTCGATGGAACTGCACGGCCCAGCATGGCTCCGGCAGCCGAACTCAATTCACGGCGGGCGATTTCACACGTGGCCGAACCGCCGTCCACGCGAATCCGTTGCACGACTTGGCGATAGCGTGGGGCAGCGTCACCTGGCGGCGCATATCGAAGCCAGAGTTTGTAGCCGTCTTCATCCGGCAATTGCAGTCGCGCTTCGGCGGCATGGCTGTAGTTCGTATCGCTGCCGACACAAAGGCCTGCGGCACCCGCCAGCCCCGCCGCCATGAATTCTCTTCGAGACATCTCCGTCATTGCACCAGACCTCGCATATTGTTCGACTTCTACTCTCTCTAAAGCAGATTCAGCTCACTCATTGTCCTCAGCGTCCCGACGGCTTGGCGCATAGCCTCTTGAACAGAGTGGGATCGTACTCCTCCAGTCCCGTGATGCCGTAGAGATGGTTCGCAGAAATCCACGGCAGCCAGAACCGGTGGCCCCCGACGCCGCGACGGGAACCTGAACTCATGTTCCAGCCTTCCTGCTGCCATCCAATGCCTTTATAGTCCGTCTGGCGTCCCGGCAGAGCGACCATCTGTTTCGTGTCGTGCAATAGAAGTCGAGCCACATCGAGGTAGTGCTCATCTTTGGTGAGTTTATACAGCTTCGCATAAGACGGCACCGACCAATCGAGGTATTCATCAACACCGCCCGTGACCGCCGCGGTTATGCCCTGAAAGCCGAGAGCCGGCACGCCTTTCTTCCAGTGAAGTTGAGTATCATCCGCATCCGCTGGCATCGGTACCTGCCAAATCCATATCCAGCTTTCAGCAAAATCGGCAGCGACCTGGGCACGCTCCAGCCATTTGGGCTCTTTGGTAGAGTCATAGAGGCTCAGGAACGCTTCCACGCTCAGCATGCCGGCCTCTTTGTCGGTGATGTTTGGATTATCAATGGTGCCACCGATGAAGAGCCCCCGGCTTCCGTAGTTCACCCAGACATGTTCAGCCGCGCGAATTGCCGATTCCTTGTATTTCGGGTCTTTTGTCTCTTCGCTCATCAAGACCAGCAGCGGCACGGGGCAGTAGCTCGCAGTTCCGCTAGGCTCCGCGACTTCGTTGCTGCCACGCTCCCATCGCCGTGGGAATGAACCGTCCGGCCTCTGCTGCTCTAGCAGCCAATCAACATATTGCTTGATCCAGTTGAACCATTCCGGATGGTCGCGGCCCTGGGCTTTCTCCCGCTGGTATGCGCGCATCAGCACACGCATACCTTCAGTAGCATTCCGCAGCCAAGGAGCGGTCCAATTACGATCCGATTGCTTTACCGCATTGTCCCATGGCTTTCCGGTTTCCAAATCGTAGCCGATACCGTCAAGCGGTACCGTCGGAAGAGCCTGAATCATAGACGAGATGATTGCCAGACCCGTCTGACGCATTTTCCGCCCACGTTCGGCATTGTCACGGTCGCCTTCGCGCAGCATCTGATCTGCGCATTCGATATTCTTGCCAACGAAGCCCATCGCTGTCATCGTATAGTTCCATTGAAGCTGGTCTGTAATAGTGTTGACAACGAAAGGCATTGCAGTTCGTCCATCAATAGTGTTAGCCTGAGAAACCAGGTGGTCTATCAGGACCCGACGCATTTGCTCGACATCGATGTAGTAAATGGGAGGATTCAGCGTTTTCCACGCCCAGCGCCATGAGTTTCGCGTCACGTCGCGGAAGGACTCGTTCTGCCCGAAGCGAAAGCTCACCTGATAGCTGTGGGAAACGCCCTCTTCGATTGGGTGATAGCGTCGCGTCCATCTCAATGTTGCTGGTTGTGCACCTCGGCCGCGGCCGAAGCCAAAACCACCCCCGGTACTGGCCGTGGTACCTGGAAACAAGAAGCCAAACTCAATTGGATTATTATCAGTTTGCCATGCACCGAGTGCACCGAACTGAAACCGTGCATCTGTCATCACAGTTCTTCGTGGGGTCTCTTCCACGGTCGTATCGCCGCGCGGCGCCGGATCCAGCACGGTCACCGAGGCGCCGTTCTTGAAGGATAGCGCGAACAAAGGCGCCGAGAGAATGTCCTCCCGCATCAGGAAATGCCGGGCCGCGTAGTTCTGCGTGCCGCCGGGGGAACGGGCGCCATCGTGCGTGGGATCACCGTAGAGCAGGCCGGGAGCCAGACAGCTTGCGTCGGACCAGGCTACGGAAGGGTCGACGGTGAGCACGACAGCCGAGTAGAAACCGCCCGGAGCGTTTCCCTGCACTTCCACCTTCCTGCTCACCGAAAGCACCGCTCCGCTCAGGCTCCAGTGATCCCGTACACGAAAGACGACATTGTCGCCGTAGGTGATTTCGGCCAGCGCATCGATTCCGGAGTCCGATTTCTCGACCGCCTTGTACCCGGCTGCCGGTTGACGAATGTCCTCTTCCGTGCGAAAGATTTCAAGCTTCGCGGGTTTGGGCTGTAGGATACGCGGGGCCGCCGCCCCCGCGATTTCGATGCCCCATTCGCCTCCTGCGCCACGGACAAACGAGACCGTCGCACCGGTCTGCAGGCGTCCAAGGTCTGCTCGATCGCCTTCTTGTGCGAGTGCCGCCGATCCTGCCAGACACAGCGCGAGTAGCACACAATTGCGGAACATCAGTGTACACCTCCCTTCTTGCGGCCGCTGTCGTGGCGTCCTGCAAGATTCCCATCAGTTCTCTTGCAGCAGACACCTGCAGGCTCATAGCACCAGACTATCGCGGTTCGGGGCTGAATTCAAACACAATTGCCACTACCGCATAAGATCAGCGTCACCCTCGATCTGCGTCTACTGCCTTGGCTTCACACATGATGGGCGACTGCCCCCAAAAGCAGCCGGACGTGAGGGCTTGACAGACGCGGGGCCACTCATCTATGATGATAGCAGTATGGTCATTGTCCTGTAAGAGAAGTCGCATCGGGCATAGCGGTATCGCAGGTGCATGGGCTACACCGTTGCCATGCACGGCGGTCGTGGTGTGACTTTTCGGGTCCCACGAATCCTTCCAAGCAACGGACAAGCTGCGCGAAGTGGCATTGATGTAGAGACCGCGCGCGACGAAATGTACTGGAGACAAAGACGATGGACTCAAACGAACTACCGGAGTTTTTCTACGAGATATTCGATCCATCCTTGCCCCGCCTGAACCCTGGGGACGAGGCGTCAACCGTCAGAGCGCTGAACATGTTCCGTTCCACGGGGTCCGGAATGGAAGGGCAGACCGCCCTGAGCTTCGGGCGGATACTGGACCTCGGATGCGGATGCGGCGGGCAGACCCTCTCGCTGGCACGGTACACACAAGGGCCGATTCTGGCTTTGGACAACCATCGAGCCTACCTGGATGAGCTACGCCGCCGTGCGGAAGCCGCCGGCCTTTCCGGGAGAATTCAGGTCGTGCTGAAAGACATGCGCACCCTGACGACGGACGATGGTCCCTTTGACCTGATTTGGTCGGAAGGCTCCCTTTTCGTCGTGGGTTTCCGCGACGGCCTGGCGACCTGTCACTCTCTCCTGACTGCGGGCGGAGGACTGGCCGTCAGCGAGCTTTGTTGGTTGCGGCCCGATCCGCCGGCGGACTGTCGGAAGTTCTTCTCTGAAGGGTACCCGGCCATGACCGATGTTGAAACGGCGCTGTCTATCATACGAGCCTCCGGCTACGAGCTTCTCGGGCACTTCACTTTGCCGGAATCGGCCTGGTGGACGTCCTACTACCATCCCGTCGAAGAGCGTCTACGCCTGCTCCGACAGCGCCACGCGGGCAGCGCGGAGAATCTGTCGATGATCGAATCCGTTCAAAAGGAGATCGACATCTACCGCCGGCACTCCGCCTACTATGGCAGCGTGTTCTTCGTAATGCGACGTTGCTGAGGCTCCCCTGGCGAGGACCCACAGCGCTCTGTGCGCTCTCATGCAAGGCCCTGGAGGCTGTCCCGCGGGGCCTTGCTGTCTAATACAGGGCAAAATCGGGAAAAACCGCTTGCGGGTGTCTGGACTCCGTCGGGCTTCAGTCCCCTTTGGCCAGTTGTTGATACAACGCCGGATCGAACTCTTCCAGACCGGTGATGCTGTGCAAGTGGTTGACAGATACCCACGGCAGCCAGTTCCGGTGGGCTCCCATACCTCTGCCGCCCGGTCCCATCCGCCAGTGTTCCTGCTGCCAGCCCGGGCCCAGCAAGTCGTACGTGCGTCCGGGCAGCGCCAGCATGGCCTTGGTGCCGTGCAGGAGAATGCGTGCAACATCCAGGTAGTGCTCGTCTTTGGTGTACTTGTACAACTTGGCGTAGGAGGGGACGGACCAATCGAGGTACTGGTCCACGCCGCCGGGCACGTCCGACCCAATCCCGTTCACCCCGATGGTCGGCACGCCTTTCTTCCAGTGCAGCAACGAGTCGTCCGCGTCCAGTGGCATCGGCACGTTCCAGATCCAGATCCAGCTTTCGGCATAATCGCCCGCCGTCTTGGCACGCTGGAGCCACTTGGCGTCCTTGGTGTTGTCGTAGAGAACCAGGAAGGCCTCCAGGGACAACATTCCGGACTCTTTGTCCGCGACATTCGCATTGCCGGTTGCGCCGAGGAACACGCCCCTGCTGCCGAAGTTCGTCCAGATGTAGTCCGCCGCCTTGATCGCTGGGTCCAGGTATTTCTTGTCACCCGTCTCCTCGCTGAGCCTCACCAGCACCGGCACGGGGACATAGCTGGTGGTTCCCGAGGGCTCCAGCACCTGTGCCGTCCCTTGCTGCCAGGATGAGGGGAAGGACCCGTCCTCCCGCTGTTGCGTCAGCAGCCAGTCGCAGTAGGAAGTGACCCATCTGAGCCATTCCGGGTGGTCGCGTCCCGCCCGCTTCTCGCGGTGGTATGCATCCACCAGGATACGCAAGTCTTCCGACGGCATCCGGAGCGTGAACCCGGGTACGAAGTTGGCGGGGGCCGGCTGTCCGGTCTGTATGTTGTAGCCTACGCCGGCGGGAGGAGACATCGGCACGATACGAATGAGACTGTCGATGATGGCCAGACCCTGCTTGCGCATCTTCCGACCACGTTCGCTCGAATCGC
>CAZGRF010000276.1:3039-5424 GCA_964527825.1 uncultured Pirellulales bacterium | reverse complement strand
CACCCGGCTCCACGTTCCAGGATCGACGCAAGGCAACGACAGGCAGGCGTACTCGGTGTTACATGGATTAGGGAGAGTCTTTGCCCTTCGCTTTGTTGTCCTGAACGGAGCACAGCGCGGCAAAGGATCCGGGTTTGGACCGAGACAACCGTCTTCTGCGATGGCCAGATCCTTCAGCGTCGCCGCAGGATGACAAGCCATGCGCCGTCCACGGACTTATCCGAATGGGTATCATGCATGCGTGCGGGACAGGAAGTTGGCGTGGACCCAATTCCAGTTGAGCACTACGTGCAGAACGATCCCGGCAGACAGGGCTACACCCCCGCCCTCGTGAACCACTTCGAAGACCTCGGAAGGCAGTTGAAACCGCAGGAAACCGGAGAGAATCTGGGTGACAACTAAGATCGCGAGGACGGGGTTCAGGACCTTCAAAGCCGTACTCTTTCGCATAGGCGACTCCTTTCGAATGCGCTACCAACAGCGAAATCATGGTAGCCGCCGCGCATCCCAGCCGTCCAGCGAAAACTGCACACGCCGCTCCCAGGAGAAGATTGTGGCCAAGACAGTTGACGGACACGGGTGTTTTGCTTTGATATAGAGGGCATGCAATCAGAAACAGGGCCATCCTCAGGTCAGGGCGACGGGACGCGACCCAATGATGGATCGCGCGTCAGTCTATTGACCAGCTCCGAAGGTCAACTCTTGCTGTTGGGCGTGGCGTTGTCATTCACCTACACGCTCTGGCTTGCGTTCAAGCTGGTCTGGTCGCCGGAGGAGTCGCAAGTCCTCATCGGCATGACCGCCACGGCCGTGGTATTCGGTCGCGCCGCCGGCTTGGCCTTCGGGTACTCCGCCGGCCTCGGGACTGCCACAGTCGTGTTGATCTCGATGGTGGCGGAGACCGCGTCGGTGCTGATTGTCTATCCGCTCTTTGTGTTCAGTTGGCGGCACCTGCTGGTGATCAAGTCGCTTAAGAACGTCTTCGCGCGTATCCACCAGGCGGCCCAGACGCACAAAGCCGGCATTCAAAGGTACGGCATCATCGGCCTGTTCGCCTTTGTCTGGTTCCCGTTCTGGATGACCGGCCCGGTCGTTGGCTGCGTGATCGGCTTTCTCCTGGGCCTGCCGGTCTGGCTGAACATCACAGTGGTTCTGGCCGGGACTTACGCTGCAATTCTTGGCTGGGCCCTCTTCCTGCGCGAGGTTCACGAACGGGTCGTGTCTTACGATCCATACGCCGCCATGGCCCTCGTGGTCTTCTTGATCGTCATTGTCATCATCGGGTACGTCCTGCGCCGAAACCTCCACGAGAACAAGCACAAGCCGTGAGGCAAGACGAGGAAACGCTATGTTCGCTTGCCCGCCGGCGTGAGACTACCTTCTCCAGCGCCACATATCGACGGTCATATCTTCAGCCGCCATCCAGCCTACATGCCAATCCAGCCAGAGAGTGTTGCACCCATTTTTGTGCCGAGCCCGCGCCACCCTGCGGCCGTAGGTGATATCCTCGCGTTCAGAGGTGGGCAAGTGGCCGGGGTTCCAGATGTCACAGCGGTTGATTCCGTCGTCGGTGGCGGACGTGATGACGGACCGCCAGGAACCGTCCTCGTTATCGACGAGGTAGAGGGTCTCAGCCGGCCGCTTGCAGTCGGTCAGCCGCGAGTGCTCGGTAGTCTCGTGGCCCGTTCGGTCGTTGCGATCGTCGAAGTCCCAACCGTTGACGATGTAGCAAACGGTCTGCTCTTTGTCGGGGTAGCTTGGGCATCGGTAGATTTCCACCGTGCGATAGTCGTTGCCGATCGGCTTCTGGTCGAGGTATCCCATGAACAGCGTGTACCAGGCCTCGTTTCCGGCGGCACCCCGCGGCAGGCGCTGGTCCCAGGCCTCCGCATAGAAATTGGCGCCAAGGCCTATCTGCTTGAGACGGCTGCGGCAGATAACGTCCCTACCCTGCTCGCGTGCCTTGTGCAGGACCGGCATCAGAATGCCCATCAGCACGGCGATGATGGCGATCACGACCAACAATTCGATGAGGGTGAAACCAAGCTGCTTGTCCGTCACGGTGGCAGTGCCTCCCGAAGACCCTTAACGTCAGCGTCACCCATGGTAGCTGCTGGGGCGTCGGGAGTCACCCAAAAACATGGACAAGCAAGAGGCAACTCCGGCGCGGAAAACACGCGAAAGTCATGTGCCACCGTGTCGCCGGGGCGTGCCCACCCGTCGCGCGAGGGCAGACGCGCAACGGACGTTAGAACACCAAATGCGGAACCACTAAGCAGGTGCTCCCCCCCTGCTCTTCGCGTTTCGCCTCCTCATACGGGCGGGCCCTCTCGCGTGTTCCGTCACGTGAGAAGGCCGCTGCCTCACGAAACCCTCCTCTCAGTC
>CAZGRF010000276.1:0-2939 GCA_964527825.1 uncultured Pirellulales bacterium | reverse complement strand
CAACACCGACTTCTTCGTCAACCACTGCTCATTGCAGCCGGTCGTGTCACATCCACACCGGATGAACAAGCAATTATCTTCGGCCACTCCGTCTCTTCATAACGCGGCCGCACTGTGGGCACCAATGCACACGATCTACCCGTTGAAATCCCCCGGCGCTGGGAGTTAGGTGTATCATACCCATGTTCGCGCCCTCTTTTCATGCCGCTTCTTCTCTGAACCTGTGCCCGGCTAGTGTACGAGCAGAAACTCATATACCCGCATGATTATACCTGACGGCATCCACGGCGACACAAGGAAAAACGCAAAAAACTCTGCGTGGAAAATCGCGATGCGTCTGTGAATCCAACCAGCAGCCTGCCGGGCGCGCAGCGACCGCGTCTGAACGCACCGGACTTGCCATCGTCCGGCCGAATATCATCGTATCTCAAGTTACCGCCAGCAAGTGGGTTAAGTCCAGGAAGAAGGACGGTCAGGATTCCATAGCGACCGCCTGTGGAATCTTCAGCGGGCACGACAACCAGCGCCAGATCGACAGAATCGCCGGGGGTACGCCCGCAGACTCTAAGCAGCAAGGCCGCGATCAAGGTCCCACCGCTGCAGCCCGCTGCGACATTCGAGGCATAGTCGCGTGTCACTGAAGGCCGACGTCGCTGCGCAAGGCCCATTGGACTTTGTCGGCGCGCGGCGCCCGGTAGGATGCCAGCTTGTCCAGAAGCTCCTCCGGCCGGCGACCCACGACGAATAGCCCGCGATAGACCTCCTCGATGAAGCCCTCGTGCACGCCGTGATCGATGAGACTTATGAGGTGATCGAAGTAGCAATCGACGTTCAGCAGGCCGCAAGGTTTGCCGTGCAACCCTAGTTGGGCCCACGTGAGTATTTCGAGGAACTCCTCCATCGTGCCCAACCCGCCCGGCAAGGCCACGAATGCATCAGACAGCTCAGCCATGAGCGCTTTGCGCTCGTGCATGGTCTCGACGACCCGCAGGTCCGTCACGTTGGCCTGAGCCAGCCCCTGTTCCAACAGCGCCCTGGGAATCACGCCGACAGCTTCTCCGCCCCGCGCCAGTGCGGCCCGAGCCAGGACGCCCATCATTCCGATTCTGCCGCCGCCAAAGACCAGTCCCAGACCGCGCTCGGCGAGCGTCTCGCCTAATATACGGGCGGCCTCGGCATACTCAGCACGTCCCCCTGCCGCGCTACCGCAATAGACACAGACTCGTTTCATTCATACTCACCTACAGCCAACTACAGCCGCGCCGCGACGGAAGAATCGACACCACCAGGTGCCAGAGATTAGTGTGACAGGCACCTCATGTCAAATCGAATCGGTGTGGAGGAACGGGGAACCCTTATCCAAATGGACAGGCCAAGGCCGGCGGCGAATTCAGACAATGCCCAGCTACATTGGCCACCCCAAGAGATGCGCCGACTCACGCAGTGAACCGATGGTCGCGGGCTTTAGCTTCGCAGGGCGCGGAGGGCCTCTTTGATGCGCTTCTTGTCGCCTCGCTCCAGGATCGGATATTTGAGATTCGTCTTACTGAGTCGTTCCAGAATACCCCCCAGCTCGACGGGAAAGCCGTGCTCATCCTGGCCGAGGGTGCGCAGCAGCCACCGACCGAGATTGCCCACCTCACGCGGGGGGAGAATAATGGCCGCCTCGGTGCCGCCATTGTGCTGCAATTCCAGTTTCACTCCCGTATTGCCCAGGTCAAAGGCCCGGAGTGAATAGCCGCTGCCGAATGCGAACGGTGGCAACGATGATGACGAGGTACGGTTAGCCGGTTTGGGGCTATCTTGTCCGATGTACACCTTCCGATCTCCTACGCCTAAACCTCTACCGGCCCCTCCCTGACAATGTACCGGAGCACCTCCCCCGAGGCGAGCGTCCCCACAGCCCGTGGGCCTGCCCGCCGTGCCGCCTGCCATTAGTACAGACGCGGTCAGACCCTTGGTTATTGCACACAAATCGGCTATGGGACGGCCCTTAGGGGCGAATTCTCGGCGATTTCCGCGCCATGACTCGGGCAATCCGCGGCCCAATGGTCGAATCTCGCCGGAAATCCTGGCAGCATACGCGGCCTGAAAAACGCACGGCAAGCAGGATTGCCGCAAGACCCGCGGGCCGCGGCCGGGTGTACAACAAGATCACGGCATACATGGGGCAGCCTCAAAACGTAGCGTAGCGAAGTCTTGGGGATGGCCGAGTGGATTAGTCGATGGACCACGAGAATCGCCTGCCGATGGAACCATCCCCAAGTCCCCCGGACTTGAGGCTGCCACACACCGCGCGACACATGTCACTGAACGCGCAGGCGTGCGTAGCGGCGTTTGCCGACCTGGACGATCATACCGTCGGCCGGTGTGATTTGGGCGTTCGGGTCAGTGACTTTCTGCCCGTCGATGTTGACACCCCCCTGCGTAGCCGCGCGTTTGGCTTCGCCGCCGGAGTCGACCAGCTTGCAGGCCAGCAACAACTGCTTGACTGAAACGGTCTCGCCCGCGATGGCAACATCCGGGATGTCCTCGGGCAACTGGCCCTGTGCAAAGATCTTCTCGAACTCGGCGGCCGCAGCATCGCCGGCCTCGCGGCCGTGGAACTGCGTCACGATCGTCTTGCCCAGCAGGACCTTGGCCTCTTTGGGATGCGTCTTATCGGGATTCGTCAGGTCGGTGATTTGCTCGGTCGGCAGGTCGGTCAGGAGCGTGTAGTAGTTGGGCATCATCTCATCGGCGATGCTCATGATCTTGCCGAACATCTCACCCGGCGGGTCGGTGACACCGACGTAGTTGCCCTTGGATTTGCTCATCTTCTCCTTGCCGTCGAGGCCGACGAGGATGGGCATCGTGATGACGATCTGGGCCGGCTGGCCGTAGGCGCGTTGGACGTCCCGCCCGACGAGATTGTTGAAGGTCTGATCGGTGCCGCCCAG
>CAZGRF010000275.1:0-5443 GCA_964527825.1 uncultured Pirellulales bacterium | reverse complement strand
GAACGAAGGGATTGATGTGCTTGCGGAGGATTTTAGCCGCTTCGACCAGCGCCATCTCAGGCGTCACCGTGCCGTTGGTCCAGATTTCGAGTATCAAGCGGTCGTAATTCGTGCGCTGACCGACACGCGTGTTCTCCGTCGTGTAACGAACGCGCGTCACAGGCGAGTACACCGCGTCCAGGTGAATCCGACCAATTTCCTGTTCGAACCTGTCCGCATCGGAGATCCTCTCAGAGACCGGAACGTACCCGCGGCCGTTCTCGACAACCATCTCCATCTCAAACTTGATATTGTCGGTCAACGTCGCCAGGATCGCGTCCTTGTTGAAAACCTCAATTGCCGGGTCAGCCACAACGTCCGCCGCGGTCACCGCGCCGACCTTGCCGGCGGAGACTTTCATGGTCTTTGGCCCATCGCCTTGGAGGCGTATGACGAGGCTCTTGACGTTCAAGACGATGTCCGTGGTATCCTCCATCACGCCGGCGATAGACGTGAACTCATGGTCGACTCCGGCGACCTTCACCGACGTCACCGCGCTGCCTTCGAGCGAGGAGAGCAGGACACGCCTGAGGCTATTGCCAACGGTGGTGCCGAACCCGCGTTCAAACGGCTCAATGAAGAACCGACCGTATTTGTTCGTCGAGACAACCGTGTCCCGTTCAACACGAGTCGGCAATTCCAAACCGCGCCATGTAACTCGCATATATGGCCTCCGATCTGAACTCACATCCTTAAACTGCATAGCCCTGTACGGAGCCCGCGCCTACCTCCGGCCGGCGCCACTTCATTCCGCACGTTCGGTCTTCGCGCTTACCGCGAACAGAACTCCACTACCAATTGCTCTTCGATCGGGATCTGCACATCCTCGCGCGCCGGCAATGCCACGATCGTCGCGGTCGGCCTGTCACGATCCAACTGTAGCCACGTCTGCGTCGTGAAGTTCGGGTTGCTCTCGAGTTGCTGCTTTATCCTCTTGAGACTCTTCTCAGAGTCCTTGACCTCGATTTTGTCACCCACCTTGATCGTGTAGTCGCTCACATCCACCTTTCGGCCGTTGACATAGATATGGCCATGGGCGATCAGTTGCCTGGCTGCCTTACGTGAGGGTGCGAAGTTCAGCTTGTAGGCGACATTGTCCAGGCGTCGCTCCAGTAGTTGCAGCAGATTCTCACCGGTGTTGCCTTTCAACCGTTGGGCCTCGTGGAAGTAGCGAATGAACTGCCGCTCGAAGATGCCGTAATACCTCTTGATCTTCTGCTTCTCGCGCAGTCGGACACCATATTCGCTCAGTCGTGTTCTGCGCCAGCCATGCATGCCGGGAGCGAGGTTGCGTTGCCTTCGCTCGACCTGGCACTTGGCGGTTTCACACTTGGCGCCCTTGAAGAAAAGCTTCATCCCTTCACGACGGCACTGTTTACACGATGGACCGAGATAACGCCCCATATCAAACGATCTCCTTAGACTCTCCGGGAGCTCACACAACTACACCCGTCTACGCTTGGGCGGCCTGCATCCGTTATGCGGTAACGGCGTCACGTCTTCAATGGACGTGATTCGCAGTCCGGCGCCCTGAAGCGCGGAGATGGCCGACTCGCGTCCCGAGCCGGGTCCCTTTACCTTGATTTCCACTTCTCGTACGCCGTTGCGCATGGCAGTGCTGGCGCAACGCTGGGCGGCCTGCTGGGCAGCGAAGGGGGTGCTTTTTCGCGAGCCCTTGAAGCCCACACATCCTGCCGAACCGGAGCAAATTGCGTCGCCGTCCATATCCGTGACGGTAATCAACGTGTTGTTGAACGTCGCCTTGATATGCACGATCGCTCGAACGACATTCTTTCTTACTTTGCGTTTTCCGCCTTTTGCCATCACTGTCTCTTATCAAATAAGTTGCCTTTGTCTTTCGACCTGTGGCGTTCAGGACCCAACCGCCGCTCCGTCAAACGCCTACCGCTTTTCCTTGACGCCCTTCTTGCCTGCGACCGTCTTTCTCGGGCCCTTGCGCGTCCGCGCGTTGCTCTGGGTACACTGGCCGCGAACGGGCAGACCCTTGCGGTGTCGGACTCCGCGGTAACAGGCGATATCACGAAGGCGCGCGATATTCTGGGCCACTTGCCGCCGGAGTTGGCCCCCAACGATATAGTTGCGATCGATAACCTGCGTGACCCGGCTCAGCTCGTCCTCGCTGAGCTTGCTGGCCTTCGCCATTCTCTCGATCCCGGCCTCTTTCAGGATCTGTTCCGACGTATACCGTCCTATTCCCGGTATATAGGTCAGCGAGATCCAGATCGACTTGTTGTCTGGAATATCAATACCAACTATACGAGGCATTTTAGCTCCCTTTTAGCACCCATTCCCAATCGACGCGGTCCGTCCGCAGCCACAGCGTCAGCCTTGCCGCTGCTTATGGCGAGGGTTTGAGCAAATCACCCGCACCACACCCTTACGGCGGATGATCCTGCAATTCTCACAAATGCGTTTTACCGAGCTTCTTACCTTCATCTTCCGTTCCACGCCTTACAACGACCCGGCTCTCACGGCGCGGCAAACGACCCGTGAAAACGTCGTCAGTGCCGCAGCACGATCCGACCCCTGTTGAGGTCATACGGCGACATCTCGACCGTGACCACGTCCCCGGGAAGGATACGAATGAAGTTCATTCGCATCTTGCCCGAAACGTGGGCCAAGACTCGATGGCCACCTTCCAATTCGACCCTGAACATGGCATTCGGCAAAGCCTCGGTCACCTTCGCTTGCAGCCGTATCGCATCCTTCTTTGCCATGAACATCTCTACACCTGCAAACGTTGCGAAAGGCTGCACCGAACCATCTCGACGACCAGCGCCGTTAGATCGATGCGAACCACTTCGCGTCGTCTGCCACCTACTCTTCTCTTGTCGTCAGTACGTCACAGCCACCAGCAACGACGGCAATCGTATGCTCAAAGTGCGCTGAGCACTTGCCGTCTTTCGTCACCACCGTCCATCCATTGCCCAACGTTCGGACGCCGCTGCCGCCGGCGTTGATCATCGGTTCGACCGCAAGTACCATGCCTGCGGCCAGCACGATATCGTCCGCCAACAAGTCGTCGCTCACGAAATTCGGGACCTTCGGGTCCTCGTGCATTTTCGTTCCAATTCCATGCCCGACGAAATCCCTGACGACGGAAAACCCGGCCGACTCCGCATGCCGCTGCATCTTGCGGGCGACCTGGCTCCACCGCACGCCCGGCCGGACCGTGGCAATCGCGATGTCCAACGTGGCCTTGGTCACTTCGACAAGCTCTCGTCGGTCCGCCGAGACATTTCCAATCGGAACGGTCACCGCAGCATCGCCGCAATACCCGTTCAACCTAACGCCAAAATCGATGCTCAGGATATCACCGTCACGCAGAACGGCCTCGTCCGACGGGATCCCGTGCACCACCTGCTCATTGACGGACGCACAGATCGCTCCCGGGAAGGGCCTCTTGGCGTGTGCGCTTCGCACGCCCTTGAAGAGCGCCACTGCACCGGCGTCGGCTGTCATCTTCAGCGCGAGGCCATCCAACTGCGCTGTCGTAACACCCGGCTCTGCAACCTCCTGTAGTTGTGAAAGAACATCCGCTACAACAACTCCTGCCCGATGCATCAACGCGATTTCTCTTCGGCTTCGAAGCGTTATAGCCATCTACTCAACTTCATACCCAACCTGTCGGCCCTTGCCCTATTTCCGTGTCGGCGCGTCCAATTGCTCGAACAGGAGGACGGCCACGGCGTCCGCCTCACCGTCAGCCGGAACATCGTGCACTGTTCGCCTGGCTCTGTAGTAGTCAACAACCGGCTTGGTCTGTTGATAGTACGTCGCCAAACGGTTCTTCACCACGTCGGCCGTATCATCCGGCCGCTGCACCAATAGGGTGCCGTCGTTGTCGCAGACACCGGGCTTTTTAGGCGGCATATTCCTTATATGATAGACCGCCCCGCACTTGGGGCAGCTTCTTCGCCCAGTGATGCGATCCAAAACCACGCTGTCATCGACCTGCAGGTTGACGACGACATCGATACCACCGTCGGCGCCGGACAGGGCCTGGTCCAGAACCTCGGCCTGATGAACGGTCCGCGGAAAACCGTCCAGGACATACCCAGCGGTCGGAGCCCCTTCGATCGCTTTGCTCATCATCTCCACGATCAGAGCATCCGGCACCAAAGCACCGTCATCCATATAGCTCTGGGCTTTCTTTCCCAAAGCAGTCCCCTGCGCTCTCTCGCGCCGGAGGATATCTCCACTGGACAAGTGCAGCACGCCATATCTGTCCACAATCCGTTTGCAGTGCGTTCCTTTTCCAGCGCCGGGGGCCCCTAACAGCACAATTCTCATGCGTATGCCCCCTTTATCCTGCCGGAAGAGCTGAAGCCCTCATAGCTGCGCATCAAGAGATTCGCCTCGATCTTCTGCACGAGGTCCAGTGACACACTCACCACGATAAGCAAACCGGTTCCGCCGATAAACGTCGTGATCGTCCAATCGATTTCCAGCGTGCGGTTGAGGACGGTTGGCACCACCGCAATGGCAGCAAGAAACGCGGCACCGTAGAAAGTGATACGGGTCATAACCGTCTCCAGATACTCTGCTGTCCGACGTCCGGGCCGCAGGCCCGGGATGAAACTGCCCGAATCCCGCAGGTTCTTCGCCATCTCGCGCGGTTGGAATTGCACGGTGACCCAGAAATACGCAAACAGAATGATCAAAAGCATGTACAAGACGTTGTAGGTGTATGAACCGCCCCGCAGCGCCCCGTAAATGGTCAGCCATACGCCCGATTCAGGAAACAGTTTTTGGATTTGCTCCACGATGATGGGCGGGAACATCATGAAACTCGAGGCGAAGATGATCGGCATGACGCCGCCGTGATTGACTCTCAGCGGCAGGTAGTGCCGCTGTCCCCCGTACATCCGCCGGCCCCGCATTTGCTTGGCCTGCTGGATCGGAATTCGCCTCTGGCCCTGCGTGATCAAGATTGCACCGGCCACGACGAAGACAAAGGCCGCCAGCAAGAACAGGATCTTGGCCGGTCCGATCGCCTCCGGGCCAGCCCCCACGGTCAGGTCTATCCGTTGGACCAACGAGCGAATCGCCCACGGCATCCTCGCGATGATGCCGGCCATGATGATCAGGCTGATACCGTTGCCGATGCCGTACTCATCGATCTGCTCACCAAGCCACATCAGGAAGACGGTCCCGGCTGTCATACCCACGACGCCCAGAATCATCGCCTGAGTTTCCATGCCCGCATAAACATACTGGTTCGCGCCCATCACGCGCAGGTACAGCACCGACTGAACAACGCATATCAGAACCGTGAGATAGCGGGTGTATTCCTGAATCTTCTTGTATCCCGTTTGCCCTTCCTGGCGCAGCTTCTTCAAGGAAGGGATCACTTCCCCCAGGAGCATCAGAATAATGGACG
>CAZGRF010000274.1:0-5453 GCA_964527825.1 uncultured Pirellulales bacterium | reverse complement strand
GCCGCCGACGGGAGGGGTCACGGGCCCCCATCCGTTGCGTCCCACCAAGCCGCCAGTGTCGTCGTTGCCCGCGATGATGGTGTCCCTGGTGCAGGATTCTTCGATTATGCCGCCATTGTATCCCGCAAGCCCCCCGGTACGATCACCGCCGGAGACGGTATTTGTGGAGTAGCAGTTGCGTACCATGCCACAGCCGGCGGGAGCCGGGTGGCCCACTCCGTTTGTTCCTACTAGGCCGCCGGTGTCATAGCTGCCCATGACAATACCGCTCTTCGTGGAGCAGTGTGTGATGACGCCGTTATTGTGACCCACGAGGCCGCCTGTGTGGTAATCGCCAACGATGTTGCCATCTGACACCCAGCAGTCTGCAATCGTTCCATAGGCGAGATAACCTGCCAAGGCGCCTACGTAGTCTCCCGTTCCGGCATCGACATGCGGGGCAATGAGGCCGAGGTTGCGGATGACCGCCTTCGATCCGGCGACGTAACCGAAGAGGCCGATATGGTTCATCCCCGTGGAGTAGCACGTGAAGTTCGAGACGGTGCAACCATTGCCGTCGAAGACCCCGGCGAACGGCGATTCTCGGTTGCCTATCGTGAAAGGCTCGGCGCCATCGAGGTCGATGTCGGCAATGAGTTTGAAGTGTGATTCCATGAATTCCGAATTGTCTGCGATGCTGACCAACTGCTCAGCCGATGCGACCAGATACGGCGCCTCCGCTGTGCCGAGGCCGCCGGAGAATATCCGGGATTCGTGATCGAGCGTCTGCCACCGGAGAACAGGATATCCACCCTCGCCGCCCATCACCCATACACAGTCGACTCCATCTGAAGAGCCGCAGAGGTCCCAGCCGGCCGCGATGAAGGTATTGGGGTCCTGCATTTGAGCTGTAGTCTTGCCCTCACCACCGGCGCTTGTGTTCTGGCCGCTGGCTTCGATGTCCCAGAAGGACTCGTTTGCCTGCCCGCTTCCGTAACCTCCCGCGAGCCCCCCCGTGTGGTCGCCGCCGAGAACGGCACCGGCGGAGTAGCAATTTTGAATTGTGCCGTAGTTGTTTCCCACCAAGCCGCCTGTGGAGCGGTCGCCGATCACCGGGATGGCCGCGTAGCAGTCCGTGATAGTGGACCAATTGCGTCCCACCAAGCCGCCCGTGTTCTCGCTGCCTGAGATGATCCCACCCTTGACGTAGCAGTCTGCAATTATCCCTTTTACGAGGAAGCCCACCAGGGCGCCCGTGCTGCTTGCTGTTCCACCATCGACGATGGGATCAATCAAGCCCAGATTCTTGATCGTGATCCTGCCTGTACCTTTGCCTGGATGACCGATGCAGCCGAACAGACCAGTATGGTCGCCATCGGCGGATGCGTTCATGTATCTCGATATGACGTGTCCGTTACCGTCAAAGACACCGTCGAAAGGATGCTGTTCGGAAGTGCCAATACTGGGGAAGCCTGGATTTGTGTATCCGGCCAGATCGAGATCGGCCATGAGCTTGAAGTGCCTGTTCCACTCGGCCGGGGACCGGGCCAGGAGGTTCAGTTCCTCGGCCGTGTAGATCAGGTAGGGATCGTCCGGCGCTCCGGTCCCCGCAACCAGATCGGCGAATTGCGGGGTCCCTATGGGAACGCCGGGTCGGCCCTCCCACGCCAGCCTCGGATAGTCACGGCCCTCGTCAATGGTCCAGACCCCGGCGTTGTAACCCTCGCCCCAGGTGAGGAATGTCGTGGCCGCCTCCATCTGGGCCGTCGTCCTGCCTTCTCCGCCCGCACTTGTTGTCTGACCACTTGCCCCGATGTCCCAGAAGCAATCGACAATGTCTACGTAGTATTCAACGCGCCCCACCAGGCCACCCACGAAGGTATTGTAACTCGCAGCGACAAGATCGCTGATTACGGTGACGGTGGCATAGCAATTCGTGAGGTCTCCACTGTTTCCTATTAGGCCGCCGACGTAGTTGTTGGCGATGACGATTCCCGTGGCATAGCAATCTGTGGCCATGCCGCTGCCTGCCAGACCCCCGACGTAATCGTTGCCCATGACGGTTGCCGAGGCAAAGCAACGCGACAGGGCGGATCCCGTTCCACACAAGCCGCCGACGTAGTCGTTGCCGATGACAATCGCGGTCGCGTGACACTCGGTTATCGTGCCTCCGACGCAGTGACCCACGAGACCACCGACGTAGTTGCCGCCCGTGACGACGCCGTCCTCGACATGGCAGTTTGCGACGGTCCCGTCCTGAAGGCAGCCCAGCAGGGCACCGACATAGTCTCCGGCCCCAGCGTCGATGTGTGGATTGACCAAACGCAGATTCCTGATCGCTCCACTGCCCCCGCCAACCGATTTGAAGAGTCCGGTGTAGCGGGTCTGAGAGGAACTCCACGTGAAGTTGACCAGAGCATGTCCATTGCCGTCAAATACGCCCGCGAAGCCGCCGCGCTCACAGTCACCTCCCCTGCCGCCCAAGCACTGTCCAATCGCATTGAAAGCCGGCCGGCCGTTCTGGCCGGCGTAGGCAGACAAGTCGATGTCGGCCATGAGCTGGAAGTGTTTGTCCCAGTCGTTGGGGTCGGCGCCGATGGCGTTCATTTGCTCGGGTGTCCAGATCTGGTAAGGGTCGTTCGGCTCGCCCGTCCCGCCGCCGTATTGGGCCAGGGTAAGCCGTAGCAGGGTCATCACCAACACGCCGACGATCAGCAGGGTCTGGAAATCTCTGTTCCTGTCCATCTTGTGCTCCCTCCAGTGATGATCGAACAATGACGATGCACCGCCCGCACGGCTGCGCGAAACCGCCGTGGGCACAGAAGATTACTACCTGTGGATTGGCGAAGGCCGGCGGGGTATGAAAGGAAGCGAATTATGATGACGGCAAAGGTATAATATACTTCTGGCCCGCCTTCGTCGCTCAACTGCACTCTAATCGTATTCTACTGTTTAGCGCAGGCATTGTGCAAGCGTTTTCCCGGGAAAATCGGCCGGGGGAGTCCTCCGGCTTCGGCCTGCCTTCTTTTTGACGTTGACCTGTGCTCGGCCCATACGGTAAGTAACAGAGCAGCCAAGTGGTTGCAGGTGGCCGCCGGGTACGGTCCGGCAGGGGCTGGAGCGTACCAGTAGGGCCTTTTCCAGGTTTCTTCTGTTCATGAGGGCAAGACAATGAAGCGAACAAGGAGCAAGACAGGATTCTCGGCAGCAGCAGCGGTCGCATTGTTGGCTCTGGCCGGCTGTCACGGCACATTGGGTGGCTTGTCTTCCGGTAACAAGAAGGTCTCCCTCTGGAACGGTCGGGACTTAACGGGGTGGGAGCGCGTGGTCTCCGATCCGGCCGCCGACGTCAATGACATCTGGCGCGTTCAGAAGGGCGTGATTCACTGTACCGGGCAGGTCAACGGCTACTTGCGCACGGACAAGACCTATCGGGACTACCAACTGCACGTCGAATGGCGCTGGCCGGACACGCCGGCCAACAGCGGTGTGCTACTGCACGCCAGCAAGCCGGACCAGGTCTGGCCGCCGTGCATCGAGTGTCAGCTCAAGGCCAGCAACGCCGGCGATTTTGTTCTCATGAACGGCACGGGCCTGGCCGTGGATGGCGTGGACCGGCAGAATTCCGCCAAGCAGTTCGTGGTCATCGTGAAGAAGAGCCCCACGAGTGAGAGGCCGGCCGGACAGTGGAACAGCTACGATATTCACTGCGCGGGCGATACGGTTCGCTGCTATGTCAACGGCACCCTTCAGAACGAGGGCACCGGTGCGATCCCCACGTTCGGCTATATCGGCCTGCAGAGCGAAGGCGGGCCCATCGAGTTTCGCAACATCTACATCGTACCGCTCAAACCGTAGAGATGCCCCTTTTGCAGTGATCTTGATGTCCATAGCGGTAGGGGCGAACAATCATTCGCCCTTCCCGGAGACCATCCAGCCCGTCGGTATGCGAGGGCGAATAGTCATTCGCCGCTACCGGGCACGCGACGAACGCGTTTTTCATTGTCCATGTGTATGAACCTCGCCTCCAGCGTATCTATGTTAGGTAAAGGGGCGACATGAAGGCAGACGAAACGCAGAACGAATCGGCGCTGGTTTGTGCCGCCCGCGACGGCGACAAGGAGGCCCTGCAGGCATTGCTGACGCGAAACTGGTCTTGGCTGAAGGCGCTGGCTTATGGCGTGCTGGCCGGCGTCCAGGACCTGGACGACGTGATGCAGGACGTATGCCTGCGTGTCATCGCGCGGATTCACACGCTGCGCGAGCCTGAATGCTTCCGGGCGTGGCTGGCCGTCCTGGCCCGCCGGGAGGCCTTGAAGCACTATCGGCGAAGGGGACACGGAACGGTTGAGATCGACAGTGATGCTGAGGTCTCGTGGACGGACGCGCAGGCCGAAGGACCGCTGGAGGAACTGGAGCGAGAGGAATTGTGTCGGCAGATCCATGGCGCCGTCGAAGCGTTGCCTCAGATATACCGCGAGGTGTTCGTACTGGCCCATTCGGGTGAGTTGACCTACGCCCAGATGGCCGAGGTGCTGAATATTCCGATGACGACGATGCAGATTCGACTGGTCCGGGCGCGGCGCATGATTAAGAACCACGTGATCGGCAAGAGCGAACGTAAGGTGCATGAGCGATGAGCACGGTAGATGAGAGATTGGAGATACTGATTGGCAGGTTCATAGACGGCGAGATCTCGCCGGCAGAACGGCGGGCGCTGGAAGATGCGCTGAGCCGCAACCGCCAGGCGAGAGTTCTCCTGGAGCAACTGCAGGCTCTGCGCGACGGCAGCAGGGCGGTGGTTGCCTCTCAGATCGTGGGGCAGGGCGGCGAGTCCGAGGAAGTCTTCGAGCGCGCTTGGCGGCGTCACAAAAAGACCGCGTGGCGCCGTCTTGTCGAGATCAGAGCGAGTGGCCATCTGCGTTTTGCCGTCGGGTTGGCGGCGGGTTTTCTCCTGGGTCTGACGCTGCATTTCGTCCTTGTCTGGACCGGCGCCGGCCCCGACGAACCAGTAGGGCGGCCGCCTGTCGTTCGAGATGTTGCCCCGGAGCCTGAGGCCACCCTTGCGGCGACCCGGGACAGCCTTAGACCGGTCATACGGAATGTTGACTGGTACGGCTTCACAGACGATGCAGGCAACCAGTGGCTCGTCGAGGGTGTGCGTGAGGGAATGATCCGTCCGGCGGCCTACCAAGGGGACGTGCGATAGATGACAGTTGCGTTGGAAAGGAACAGCTATGAGCGCCAAGAGAGATATACCATTTGTTCTTGTTGTTTTGCTTGCCGTGAGCGCGGCTGCTTGCGCGCAGAACGCGCGGCCTTACATCGGGGTCCAACTGGACCCGTCGCCCCTGCCTGAGTTGCTGACCAAACATCTCGCACTCAAGACGGATCAGGGAATCCGCGTCAAGAATGTCAGCCTCGGCAGCCCCGCTGACGAGATCGGAATCGAGCGGGACGATATCATCATCCGT
>CAZGRF010000273.1:0-5483 GCA_964527825.1 uncultured Pirellulales bacterium | reverse complement strand
ACGATTGCGTTCAACTATGGTCTGGCTTACACCACCGCGAACGACGACCTGCCCAAGGGCGGTATTGCCTGCCGCGATTCCGATCCGACGATCACGAACTGCGTCATCGGACGCAACGGCATGCTCGCGACGCCGCTGGACACGACATACGGGCTCTGGGGTGAGACGACCGGACAAGGTGACGATCTGTATGGGTGCGATGCCACCAACTCCTGTATCGAGAACGGCGACCAGGGTCAGGGCAACATCCAGGGCGACCCGCTGTGGGTCACGGGCCCGTTCGGTGATTTTTATCTGAGCCAGTACGAAGGTGGCCAGAGCGAGGAAAGTCCGTGCATCGATGCCGGCCAGCAGTTCGCCCTGCGGACCTTGCAGGAGGACTACGAGCTGGGTGACATCACGACCTGCATCCTGAATCTGGTCGATAACGGCTTCGCCGACATGGGGTATCACTATCTGTACTATGACGGCCCGCCGATTCTGTATGAGCTCCAGCTCAGCGTCATCGGCCACGGCTTGGCCCAGTACACGGACGCTAACGGTTTGGTGCAGGTGGTTGGGCCGAATCAGCCCTCGGTGACTGCTTACTACTCGCCGGGCAGATCGGTCCTGATCACGGCGGTTCCGGACCCGGGTCATCGTCTCCTCCAGTGGACGGGGACGGACCCCGGCGCCATGTCGTCCCTGACGAACTACGTGACGATGAATTCAAACAAGGTGGTCACGGTTGCGTTTGAGAAGCGGATCCCGCGGCTGTTGAACGTGCCGGGTGATTATCTCACTATCCAGGAGGCTGTGAATGCCGCGCGCGAGGGTGACACCATCATGGTGGACCCGGGAACTTACTACAGTGGATACGATGCTCAGGCGCTCACCATTGACAAGGTGGTGACGATTACATCCCGGAATCCGGACGATCCGACTGTGGTCGCGACGACGATCATCGACGGTCTGCTCAACCAGAACAACTACACGAACCTGGGCGTGCTGTTCACCTCGGAGACAACGCGGGAGACCGTATTTACGGGCTTTACCATTCAGAACTGCGGCGGCAGCGTGGGCACCAGCAACAACGGCAACCGCCAGCAAGGTCATCCCGACGGCTACGACGGCGGGCCAATTGAAGGCGCGGCCATCTACATCGACGCCGGTGGCGCTCCCACGATCAAGAACTGCCTGATTCGCGACAACCAGCTCATCGGTGGCCACGCCGGCAGCGGCGTGAATGCCGACCAGAACAACAACGCCGGTCGCGGCGGTTGGGGCGGCTGGGCACGCGGGGCCGGCGCGTACTGTGCCCCAGGCAGCGGTCCAAGATTCCTCAATTGCCGCTTCGAGAATAACTCCGCCCAGGGTGGCGACGGCGGCGACGGCGGTGACTATGCCGCCAACGGCGGATCGGCCAACTACGGCGGCAACTACAGCCGATCCCAGGCGACCAACTACCGCTCAACCGGGACCACCGCGGAAACGATCGACGGCAATCTGTGGCAAGTCTGGGAGTGGGATTACGGCGGCAGCTACGACTTGGATATCCTGGTCAGCATGGGCGTTGTGGCTGTGGTAGGCGATACTTATACCGTCATCGATGTAGACGCATACAACGCGTACATTTCGCAGAGTTCATACTATGGCGATTACCGGTGGTATTCCGGATACGGTGGTGCCGTGTACTGCGATGTTGCCAGTAACGTGGAGTTCGAGCGCTGTGAGATTCGCGGCAACCGCACGAGCGGCGGCATGAGCGGGCAAGGTGGCATCCGAAGCGCGGGCGGCCGCTTTCAGGAACCGTTGGTTCCGTACGAGATTCCGAGCTACGGCGCCGGCGTCTACTGCGGCAAACTCAGCACGGTGAATTTCAACGCATGCACGTTCGAAGACAACGTTGCGTCCGCCGCAGACGCTAACGCCACGCCCAACTTCCGTCTCGATCCGTATGCCGGCTACGGCGGCGGCGTCTGTGCCGAAGGGACAGCCATGGTGAGGTTTGACAACTGCCACTTGGCCGACAATGTCGCTGATACCGGCGGCGCTATCTATGTCGTGGATGCGAACGCGGCGGTGGTCGATTCCAACCTGGTCTCGAATCGCAGCCTGCGGGGCGGCGGCTTCACCGGCATAGGCGGTTCGATCAGCATCCTTGCGTGCAACGTCGTGAACAACCAAGCGGGGTACGACCCGGCTGACCCGAACGATGATGCCATCCTGCCTGTCGGCGCCGGCATCAACTTCTGGTCCACGAGTGCACACATCCAGGACTGCAACATTGCCGGCAACATGTCGGACGGCTCCGCCGGCGGCATCTACCTGCGAGGCGAGAACGATACCTATATCGTCAACTGCCTGATCTACAACAACCGGGGCTCCCGCGACGGCGGCGGCATCTCGACGAACTGGTACGCCACGCCGACGATCAGAAACTGCACGTTCGTCGCCAACGCGGCGCCTGGAGTAGCCGGTGATCCCAACACGACCGGCCTCGGTGGCGCCATCTTCTGCGGCTATCAGAGCGAGGCTGTGGTTGTTGATTCGATCCTTTGGAACAACTACGCTCGCGCGGGGTCCGAGGTGGCCGTCGGCAGCGGTTTCGGGATCGATCCGATGTGCGGTTCGCTTCATGTCTCCTATAGTGATATCACTGTCTCGCCCAATGACGTCTGGGTCGATGTGGATTGTACGTTGACTTACGGCGACGGCATCATTCGCAAAGACCCGTTGTTCGTTGCGGGACCGATGGGCGACTTCTATCTGGCCACGCGCGGTGTGGCAGCCGACCAGACTCGCACCAGTCCGTGTGTTGATACCGGCAGTGGCTTGGCCGGCAACCTTGGCATGTCGCGCTACACGACGCGCACGGACCTGGCCCCCGACACCGGTACGGTCGATATGGGCTTCCACTATCCGTTCCTGGAGCCGTGCCGGTTCTGCGACCTCGTCTTCGACGGCATCATCAAGTTCGACGACTTCGCGATGTTCGCCTTGCGTTGGCTCGATGAAGGCTGCTCGTCGGAGGTCAATGGGTGGTGCCACGGCGCCGACTTCACGTTCGACTCGAAGGTCGATGCTCGTGACCTGATCGTGCTGGCCGATTGCTGGCTGGTTGAGGACACGACGCCGCCGCTGCCCGATCCGGCCCAGTGGGAAAAACAGCCCAGCATGTTGGATACCACGGTCAGCATGACCGCCAAAGAAGCGACGGACGCCTGGGGATGGGCCGTGGAGTACTTCTTCCAGGCCGTCAGCGTCGGTGGCCACGACAGCGGCTGGCGGAGTAACCGCAGCTATACCGATACCGGCCTGTCGCCCGGCAGACAGTATGGCTACCGCGTCATGGCGCGCGACGCCCTCGGCAATGAGACCGGCTGGTCCAAGACGCGCTATGCCGGCAAGGCCGACAACGTGCCGCCGACACCGCCGCCCACCATCGGTACGATTGTGGCGGATTCGTCTCAGGAGATCACCATGACGGCTACGCCTTCGTACGACGACAATGGCGTGCAGTACTACTTCGGCTTCGACGACGTCAATACGCCGGGCGCTCACGCTAGCGGCTGGATCGATTCGCTAACCTACACCGACGCCAATCTCCTGCCGGCGACGGCGTACCGGTACCGTGTCAAGGCCAGGGACCTGTCCGTCAACCTCAACGAGACGGGATGGTCGCCCTGGGCTTCGATGGCGACTTTGACGCCGGACAATCTAGTCGCGCCGACGCCGAACCCGATGGAGTGGGACCCGAACTACACGAGCGTTGGCCCGATGCGCGAGTTCAACGGCGGTGGTGGTACCTTCGACTACTACATTGAGATGGGTGCGGTTGAGGCTACCGACGACGAAGGTGGTGCCGTTCAATACAAGTTCATCTGCATCGATGACGATGGAGAAGAAAGAGTAGAATTCAGCAGTGACTGGCTTGACACGCCCACCTACACGGTCTGGGTCGGCAGAAAGAACCAAGGTTTCTTCTTCGTGGTCGTAGCCCACGACGAATACGGTAACACGACAGGTAGGTCGGAGCCTCAGAGCCCTCCCTTCAACCCTCTGTAGCGACGGGGGCGGGAGAGGAGGCCGACGTACAGCACGGCCGCAGTGACGTAGACAGCAGGGTGTTCCACTTGGCCCTGGGAACTTGATCCCGGGGCCAAGTGCTGCGCCAGCGAAGGAGGCGAGCCATCACAGTCTCACCGACCGTGCCGGCCTCACGCACTATTAGAGGGGCGGTCAGCGCATCGGCGCCGAGCTGAGTCTCATTTAGCCCTGTCCTTGAGTGCCTGATAGCCGTAGTGCATCACGAGCTGGTCGAGGATGACCATGGCCGTGTAGTTCTCGGCCACCGGCCAGATGCGCGCGACGATTGTCGGGTCGCGCCGGGTGATGGCGGCCAATTGGGTGTTTTCCAGCGTGTACTTGTCGATCGTGCGCTGGGGCTTGTCGATGGTCGGCGTGGGCTTGATTGCCAGCCGGACCACAATGGGCTGGCCTGTGCTGATGCCCCCCGTGATGCCACCGGCGTTATTGGATTCGAAGACGACCTTGCCATCCACGGATCGCATCTGGTCGTTGTTCTGCGAGCCGGTCTTGTCTTTGACGCCGAAGCCGGCGCCAACCTCCACGCCCTTCACCGCGCCGATGCCCAGCATGCGGCCGAGGTCTCCGTCGAGCTTCTCGAAGGCCGGCTCGCCCAGCCCGACTGGGGCGCCGAGGACGACGACTTCGACCAAACCGCCCGCCGAGTCACCGGTGGCGGAGATCTTATTGCAGGCTTCGACCATCGCTTGGCCCGCCTCGATATCGGGGCAGTTGACAACCGGATGGACGCCATACCTGCTCCTGACCTCCTCTATGCTCATCTTGGGGGCCTTGTCGCGGATCGCGTCGATCTCCTTTTCGATCTGGGCCAGAACCGCCATCTTTTCAAGGAAACGCATGTCCATATTGACGCGACTTCTAACGTAGATCTCCTGGTAGAACGGGTCCAGGTCGCGCCGCATCGTCTTGTAATTGTCGGTGTGGTTGAGGGCCTGCTCGTGGGGCACGTCCGGGCAGCTCACCCCGGCGATCTCCTTGACGTACGAGAAAACCGAGATACCACACTTCTTGAGCACCTTCTTGGCGACGCAGCCGGCCGCGACAATCGTCGAGGTGTAGCGACCGCTAAAGAACCCGGCGCCGATGGCGTCGTCGTCCGGCCCGTACTTGACGAATGTGGCGTACGAGGCGTGGCCCGGCCGCGGCGTCCGATTGGTGTCCTGGTATTGCTTGATGTGAATGAAATGGCGGTCCAGGTTGGGGATCAGAACCACCAGCGGCGTTCCGTTGGTGTGGTTCCTGTTCCCGGCCCCTTCGATGGTATCGGCGGCGTTCAGCCCGGAGTAGATGATCGGCAGGTCCGGCTCCTTCCGCGGGCTGGACAGCTCATCGGCGCCCGGCTTTCTCAGCAGCAGATCACCGTAGACCTCCTGCTCGCTCAGCAGCATTCCGGG
>CAZGRF010000272.1:0-5496 GCA_964527825.1 uncultured Pirellulales bacterium | reverse complement strand
CCCAGAACGAGCTGCTTGATCAGGCTCAGCGGCACCAGCGTGATCTCCATGCGGAGAATCCTCTCTTCGACGATAGATGCAACCGTTCTGGCAGTCTGACGCCGGACGCCGAACCGGGCTGTCAGATCGTGGACGATCCGGGCCTTGTCCCAGGGCATGCGCGCCGGAGGCTGCTTGGCCCGGCAAAGCTTCTCCGCATCGGCAAACTCTTGCATGTCGAGGGCGAGGACTTCCGTGCGGCCGCGTCCGAGCCGGCGCTCAAGGGCGTGTTTGCTGAGTGCCAAGGCCGCCTCCTCGTATCCGGTGGCTGTCAGGACGGCCTTGACCATCGAGAAGACCTCGTTCGAGCTGACCGTGCGCCGACCCTGCTTGTTGTAGAGGTAGAACGTCACGGCCTCGGCCAAGTCCTCCGAGACGGCCGTGTCGGCCTGCCCGACCGCGGCCAGTGCGTTGTTGATCGTCCCGATGACCTTCGTGTGCAGATAGGTCTCGGCGGTGCCGTCGGCCTTCGTGACTTGCAGTTGCCTTCTCATCTGTTAATGATTGCCTCCCTGCAAACGCTAGCAGTCGCCGTCGATTCGATCGCCGCATCCGCCGGCGACCGAGCCGGCATTGCTACTGATCGAAGAGCTTCAATTGCTCGGTCGAGTCTGTTTCCTGGATGGCCTTGCTCACCTCGTCGATGAGCTCGCCGGCGTCGCGAAAGTCTCGGTAGACGCTGGCAAACCGAATGTACGCGACCTTATCGATGCTGCGCAGGTGCTTCATCACGCATTCACCGATGAAAGCCGAAGTCACCTCTTTGTCAAAGCGCCGGAAGATGTCCTCTTCCGTCCGGTCGGCGACGAGTTGAATCTGTTCGGCCGGGACGGGTCTCTTGTAGCAGGCCTTTTGTACGCCGCCGACGACCTTCTCACGATCGTACGGCACGCGGGACTTGTCTTTCTTCACCACGTTGAGCTTGAAACTCTCGCTCGTCTTCTCATACGTGGTGAAGCGCCTCTTGCAAGCCAAGCACTGCCTTCGGCGCCGGATCACGCGTCCGGAGTCGCTCGAACGGGAATCGACCACCTTGTCGCTGTCTTCCTTGCAGAAAGGACACCTCACGACCTCAATCCACCTCCCTTCGTGACGACCTTGGAACCTGCTCGAGGCTTGGGGGTCCTCTTCTTCTTGACACGGAGAGCAGCCCCATATTTAGTTCCAATTGGGATTCTATACTCAATATATAGCGCGTCAACTGGAATATGACGTGCCGGGTCTCAACTTTTTGACAATTGTTCGATCGCGTGTGCGAGATGGTGTGAGGTTTCCGTCGCCCGGAATCCGGCGCGGATGTCTCGGCGCGCGTCAGCAGTTGTTCTCTGTCGGACGTGGGCAAGCAGAATTGACGCCGGGAGAAAAAAATGGCCTCTGCGCCAGGGACGCAGAGGCCAACTCGGAAAGAAACTCACATAGCCCCCCCACAGGCTGTCGCAGTGACTTAGAGCGAGTCCCGAGTTTGCGTTCGCAGGTCGCACTTGGGTTCGTTCCTGAACCTCGATCAGCGTTTCCCCTCGCTTGGCCTCGCGTGCCTCCGCCGGGCGCCACCGAGATTCTTGTTTTCCCCTGTGCTTTGGCCTACCACCTAAAGTTTAATACACAAATCGCGCCGGGCAAATTGGGGGGAGAGGTTTTTCACATTTCGCCGGGCGGACCGATAAGGGGGCTTGTTTGCATGGGCCGGCGCATGAGGGGTCGGGTCCGTTGGCCCGGAGCGTTCAGATGTCTTCGATGGCGGCTTTGCTTCGCAGCGCATCGAGGTAATCAGCGAGAGCCTGTTCCTTCATCTGCTCCTCGAGTTCCTCAGCGACGCGTGCTTTGATCTCTCTCAGCTCAGGTACTCTCGGCGGCGTGCGGCTGTACACTTTGGCCAGATGAAACCCGAAACGGGTGCGGAAGACGTCGCTGACCTGGCCGACGCCGAGCTTGAAGACGACGTCCTCGAACTCCTCGACCATCTGTCCCCGGCCGATGAAGCCCAGGTCGCCGCCGCTGTCGGCGCAGTCGGTGTACTTGTCCACAATCACTTCGAAGGCGGCGCCGTTCTTGATCTCCTGCTGGGCGCGCCTGATGATTTCGAGTGCGGCGGCTTCGTCAGTCTGCCAGTTGACGTATTTGACGATATGAGCGACCCGGACCTGCTCGTCCGATTTGAATTGGTCTTTGTTCTCTTCGTAGTACTTGCGAATCTCTTCGTCCGAGGGCTGGGCAGCGCCGGCGTAGACGGCGTCGATCTTACGCTCGACCTGCATCTGTTGCTCGATCATTGCCTTGATCTCATCGTCGCTGCCTGCGTTGAACGCCGCGCGGAGCTCTTCGGACTTCTTGGATTGCTCGCGGAGTCTGGCGAGAGCGGTTTCGACCTCGGCGGCGGGGATGTTCCAGCCGTCTTTCTTCGCCTCCTGGCGCAGCAACACGCGCTCGATGACGTTCTCTCTGGACCAGTCCAGCAACTGGGCCTGTCGTTCCTTCGGGTCCTTCTCGGCGAAGACCTGCTCGTAGCGCGGCCGGAGCCGTTCCACCTCCTGTCGGATATCGTTGTCGTCGATCTTCTCGCCGTTCACGACCAGGGCCATGCGTTGCTCCTCTCTCGGTGCCGGCGCCGCGCTCAGCCTCTGGCCTTGGCGAACCAGTCGGGGTCCTGAGCCAGCTTCTCGCGTGCTTCCAGTGTCATCATCTCGAAGGCCGGGTGGTTGCTCTCCCAGGCGCGCTGGGCGAAGGGGGTCCGCCGCATCTTCTCGATCTCAACGGCCGCCTCCCTGAAGTAGCTGCCGTAGATGTGCAGTGAATCACTGATGTCTACGTAACGTCCCACCTGCACGGGCTCGCCGCGCTTGGCCGCGATGCCCTCCGCAATAGTACGCTGCAAATCGGTCAAGGCGTAAACGTTCATGAACCACGCCTTGTACAAGTCGCGGCTGCGCCAATGGGTGTTCATGTTCAGCGTGAGCTGCCCGGTCTCGTCGGCCACCAGGCGACACCAGATGCGCTGCAGACAAGGCGGATCGTCGGTCTGCGGGTCGGCGGTGGGCATCCACGTGGTCGCCTGCGCCCGGCGGGTGTGACCGGCGCCGGCGAGGCTGTCGACGATGTACTGGATTTGATTGACCGCTTTGAAAGGCTTGACGCTCTGCGGATTGCGCAGGTCCTGCACCGGACAATAAGCGAAGAGTCGCTCGTGATACGTGTAGGTCCACTTGCCGGCGGCCGGGTCGATCCAGTGATCGTGAATCCCGCTGACCACTTCCTGCCGGTAGGCTTCGAGTTCCTCTGGACCACCCGGGAAATTCTTGTGAATACGCGGCTCGTTGAAGGGATTCGTCACGGTAATCATGACCGTGGCGTCCTTGCTGGGCGGATCGTCAGGCTTGTCGTATTGCGTCTTGACGTCGTAGCCGTTGTCCCAGACGGCCAGCACGGCCTTCTCCCAAGCCTGCGGGAGGCAGTCGGCGGTAATCGAGACAACAGGAATCGTTGCGGTCGGCGCTGTCGTCATCGTCGTACTGGCTCCACGGTGCGAGGCTCGGTTCCCTGCCTCGGCTTCATGAATCTGCTGATGTCCAGTTCCTGCTCGGTGATCTTGTAGGTGGCGGCATAACGTTCGTAAACGTAAATCTCTTCGAGCAACTGCTTGGCACGAAACGCATACCAACTGTCCGGCCAGCGATCCTCGATCTGCCGGCAGGCCTTCACCATCAGGCCGTATTGCGTGATAGGCAGGCGCCCGATGCTCCGTCCGGCGGTCGCGTAGGGCAAGAGTCGCTGGGCCTCAATGTCGTCGATTTCGCTCATCGTTTTGAAGTAGAGCGTGGTCGGCTGGGTGATGCTGCTGGGCAGCTTGTACCGGCTCGTTGGCTGCGGCGTCGGCTCGGCCGCTGGCTGAACCGGCTGCGGGGTCGGCTCTTGCGGCTGGGCTGGCTGAGCGGTCGGCTGTTCCGCCGCCGGCTCCGGCTCACCCGGCGTCTCGGTGGCCAACGGGGGCGATTCCTGGAACTGTTTGTCTCTGTCCGCCATGTCGTAGAAGTTCCTGGGCTTCTCCGCCGGCTCCTGCGGCGCCGGGGCGCGCTCGCTCGAAGTGAACTTGCTGACGACGATAAGTATGATGACGACCGCCACCGCCGCCGCCGCTATCTTCAACCAGATCGTATTCATGGTTTGGGCTCCTTAAACGACGACGCACATCCCATTGCGCCCCTCAGCTTGTTATCCTACCTCGTGTCCGAGCCGACTGCAAAGCAGAATCCGCTGACCTCCGGCCGGCGCGAGCGATTCGCGCCGGAAGGTGGCCCCTGCGGACTGCCCGCAAGCCCGCGCTGCCGACATTTGAGATGCTGTGTAGGTATTCCGCTGGCGTGGCCCATGAGGAGGGGTCGTGGGCTCAGGTCCAGCGTCTGCCAAGGCTCTACCGAGTGGCGCGAGACCTGTGGTTCGTTACGATGGCGTTTGGTTTGATGCCGCGCCCGGCGCGCAAACCTCAGGCCCCCCTTTCCCGTAACCAAAATATGGCCTTGTCGCCTTCCGCCAACCGAGCGTCCGTAACAAGCGCCGTGCCGGTCTGGCACCCTAGCGACGTTCGTTGCCTGTGCGGGACTCTTCCTCAATACTCCCTGAAGTTCCTCATCCAATCCGGCCACACGGGTGGCGGAACATGGTCTCTGGTCCAGGGCCCGTTCACGTCGAAGTTGCGATGCCACTTCAGCTTCCACAACTCTTTCAGGCCCACCGCCCTGACGGACCAGTCCATGAAGAGACAGTTGGTGGTATCATTGCCGTGTCGATTGATGCAGAGATTCTTCATCTCCTCGGTCAGAGTCCGTGCCCCTGCGAGTTGGCCCTCATATTCGGGAGGCACCGAGTTGCTGTCCGGCCATGCCGCAGTCTCAATGCAGTCCAGAAACACGGGTATCGTATTGGGAAGATGCACATCCGGAGTATTCCAATATGCGTCGCGCCCAAAAATCGCCCCCTTGTCCCCATCGCAAACCCAGGCGCTTAGCCCGTAGCTGCCGTAGTCACCTTCCTCGTCGTTCCAGGCGGCAAACACCCCCTGTCCGCCGCGTCCCTTCGTCTGCGTCGCAAACGGACAGCACACGATCCCGCCCTTTCCGCCGTAGTACGGTCTCAGTATTTCCACCCAGTCATCCCAGGTGCTCTCGACAGGCCCTTTGAAGAAGCGATCGTTATTCTGGTCGCAGTACAATTCCAGAACGAGGCCCCACTGCCTGAGATTGCTGCGGCAGGCAACGGTCTTGGCATATTTCCTCGCCTTACCCAATGCTGGAATCAAGATCGCCGTGAGCAGTGCGATGATGGCTATTACCACCAGGAGCTCCACCAAAGTAAACCCCTTCTTCGGGTGTGATAGGTTCGTGTTGTATTCAGTCTTGCCTGTCATATCGCGGCTCCCTTGGATCCATTGAATCGAGGTACACCTGTTCTATGAAACATAGAGGA
>CAZGRF010000271.1:0-5551 GCA_964527825.1 uncultured Pirellulales bacterium | reverse complement strand
GCGAGATGCTGGGCAAGCCGGCGGGCGGTTGGACCCAGCGGATCGGCTCACTCATAGTCGGCGTCGGAGCGATCGGAGCCATTTTCTGGAGGCAGCCGGCGCCATGGCTGGCGATCGCGACCTCCGCGTTCTGTTCGGTGCTTCTGCCGATCGCATACGTTACGTTCCTGATCATGATGAACACGAAGAGCTTCCTCGGCACCAGCATGCCCACGGGCGCCCGTCGCATGCTCTGGAATGTTCTGATGCTATTCGCCACGGCCGCGGCGAGCTTTGTCAGCGTGTGGAGTCTGTGGCCGAGGATCGGCTGGTGGACGGTCGTGCTGATCGCGGGGTTCGTCGGACTCAGCCTGATCGTTCACTTCGTTCAGGCCGGCAAACGGAAGCTCGCGTAGGTGGCGTCGGAATCGTGCCGTTCGACGGTCGGGGCGTTCTGTCTGGAGTTGACGCCGGTGTGAGGCATCGGAACGGTCGCCCCGATGCCCGACCAAGTCAGCGGGCTGGAGGCCTCACTTGGGCGGGGACGAAGTCAGCAGCCAATCGGCCTTCCTTCATGCTGAGACCCTTGAGACGGACCCATTTGTCTTCCACCTCGAAGACCGGGTCGAACGGCGTGTCATCGAGCAGAGAGCTTACGATCTTGAGCCGGAGGTCTTCGGAGCCGGACGGCATTTCTTCGAGACGGCTCTTGTACATCTTATGGGCGATTATCTTAGCCGGCAGCGTGACATTCATGGCCCCGACCTTGAACTTCCGGAGACGGATGTTGAGGAAGCCTTTCTCATCCAATTGAGGATCCAGTTCGATGGTCACGACGAAGTCGGCTCCCTCGACGGTGGCGGTTCCCATCAGGACGACGCCATCGGCGCCGAAGACTACCTGGGGCGCTGTGAACACGATGCCCGCAGATTCCTGCGGCCACTTGGCTTGTGCGATCGCCTGGTTGAGCGACTTATCGAGCACAACCATCGTAAACGGGCGCCGGCCCTGGGCGTTGTTGTAGAACTGCGACGCCAGGTCACGATACAGGTAGGGATGGACGGGCTGGCCGTTGGGGTCTGCGGCGGGCCTCACGGGGTTATAGCCTGACGGTTTATACAGAAGCAGGCCAACCACGCTCGCGGCGACAATCAGATCGATCAGCAGCCAGTAGACTAACCTCCTGCGTCGTGATTTCTTCTTGGTCTTTCTCTCTTCTTCCAAAGCCCGCCTCTGGCAGCTTGCACTGCGTCTGGGAGCGGCCTGACACGACACCCCTTCCGGCCCGAAGCCACGCGGCTGTCTCGTTTGTGCGTGTCAGACCTTTCGCTGGTTCAGGAACCGGATGCTCGCGGCCGAGGAAATAGTTTCCCACAAACAGCCTTGATGGCCTAATTCTGTCTTGCCCAATATCATCGGCGCGATTATAGTGGTTCGAACGTTAGGGACAAAGGATTTTCGTTGCCGGACTTGGGTAGGTTCATTTACCCCACAAGGCCTCTGGCGGAACAGTTATGCACAACAGGGTCGAGTTGGAAATGGCAGCGGGTGGTATTGAAAGGAAGGTCGTTCGGACTATGGCGAATCACTTTGCGGATCGGTTGTGCGAGGCCGTGCAGGCCAAGAAGACAGCATTGATTGTGGGCTTGGATCCTGTCTATAACCGCCTACCGCCGGCCATTACCAGCCACCGTCAGATGAATGATGAATTCGACGCGGCCGCCGCCGTCGACGCGATCTTTGATTTCTGCACGCAGACGATGCGCATCGTTGCTCCTATGGTGCCGGCAGTCAAGATCAACATTGCTTTTTTTGAGAAGTATCTCTGGGAAGGGCTGGAAACCTATTATGCCCTGATCAGTGAGGCCAACGATTTGGGTCTGGAGATCATTGGCGATGTGAAACGCGGCGATATCGGCCATACGGCCGAGGTGTATGCAGGCGCTCACTTGCAGAATCCCGAACTGGCCGGGCTGGAGGACACGCTGGCTCCGGATGCCATCACGGTTAATGGCTATGCGGGTATTGACGGCATCGAGCCTTTCGCCAAGATGGCTGACACCCAGGGCAAGGGCGTCTTTGTGCTTGTGCGTACGAGCAATCCTTCGGCCGGGGCGCTCCAGGACTTCCAGGATGCGCAGGGCCAAGCCTTGTATGAGAAGATGGCTGGGATCGTCAATGACGTTGCGGTCCAGCCTGGGCGCGTGGGTAGCAGCGGATACAGCAACATCGGCATGGTCGTGGGCGGGACGGCCCCCGAGGTGACTGCGGCGCTACGCATGAAATATGACAAGATCTGGTTCCTCGTCCCCGGCTACGGCTCGCAAGGAGCTACCGCCGCCGATTGCGTGCGATTCTGCAAGGCCGATGGAACCGGTGCCCTGATTAACGCCTCTCGTTCGATCATCTATGCCTACGAGAAACCCAAGTATCGCGATCAGTTCGGCGATGACTGGAAGCGGTGCATCGAACAGGCGGTCATCGATGCCAAGGTCGAGCTGGTCAACGCCATGCAGACCAAACTCTGATGCTCCGGCACGGCCTTCCGGTCGGCCACCTGTAGACACAGATCACCACTGCGCTCAGGCGATCCGCATGCAGAAGGAGGCTTCCAGCACAGGCGACACCTTGCATTCTGCGGGGCCACCCGTAGGGTCGCTGTTCGATCGTATTGCACCGACCTACGATTTCCTCAACCACCTGCTGTCGCTTGGGTGCGATCGCGCATGGCGTCGCCGGGCGGTCCGTCGGCTTACCGAACGCAGTTTGTGCAGGGTTGCTGACCTGGCCACAGGCACGGGCGATTTGCCGATCGCGCTTTTGCGGGAGTGCCCCGATATCAAAGGGGTCATCGCACTGGATGTGTCCGAGAAGATGCTGAGCATCGCCTGCGAGAAGACTCAGAGATGCAGACTTGCGGATCGGGTGCGGTTTCTGCGCGACGATGCGACGCGAACATCCCTGCCTGCTGGCAGCTTCGACGCGGTGACGATGGCCTTCGGGATCAGGAACACGACCGATGCAGCCGAGACTCTCGACGAAATACATCGCCTCCTGAAGCCCGGTGGCACGGCAGTGATTCTGGAATTCTCGCTGCCCGGCAACCGCGTCGTGCGGGCGTGCTATCTGGCCTACTTGCGGTCTGTGGTCCCGTTGGTCGGCGGGCTCGTCTCAGGGAACAAGCAGGCCTATCAATATCTGGATAGATCGATTGAGACGTTTCATGGGCCCGATGTCTTCTGTGCGATGATGGAACGGGCGGGCTTCTCTGCGATCAAGGCCATTCCCCTGACCTGGGGTGTGGCGTCGATCTACACGGGCTTGAAACGCTGATGGGTTCGGGCATGGATGTGTCTGTATTGAAAGACAAGAGAATCCTGGTGATGGGCCTGGGTCGATTCGGCGGCGGCGTCGATGTGGCCCAGTTTGCTGCCTGCGCGGGCGCGCGCGTCATCGTGACCGACATGGCCACGTCAGAGAAGCTGAATGACTCGGTCCGGCAGTTGCAGGAATGGCCGGACATCGAGTTTCATTTGGGTTCGCATGATCCGGCTGATTTCGGGCAAGCGGATATCGTGGTCGTCAATCCGGCGGTTGCGCCCGGTAATCCATTTCTGGATATCGCGCGCCGCCAGGGCAAGACGATCACGTCCCAGATGGGACTGTTCTTCCAGTGGTGTCCGGCTCGCATCGTCGGGATCACCGGCGCCAACGGTAAGAGCACGACAACTGCATTGACGGCCTACTTGCTGGAGAACTCCCCTGCGCCACGACCCTTCGGCAAGGTCTGGCTCAGCGGCAACATCGGTGAGCAGCCTTTGTTGACGATCCTCGACCAGATCGCGCCCGATGATCTCGTTGTCCTGGAGATATCCAGCTTCCAGATGGAGCAGTTGGCCGAGTGGCGGAAAGCCCCACACGTTGCGCTGCTGACGAACCTCACGCCGAATCATCTCGACCGCTACGGCACGTTCGCCGCGTACTGTGCTGCGAAAGAGGGTATCTTCGAGTATCAGCCGCGTGATGCAGACACGCCGGCAGTCTCCATTTTCAATCGTGAAGATGAGATTGGCTCCCAGTGGTTTGGCAAATACAGTGGACAAGCTGGGCGGATCTGTCTGAAGTTCGCGGCCGACGACGTAAGTGATGACATTCGCAGGGCCTACGGCCTGCCCGGCCGGGCGTATCTGTCGAATCTCGCCGGCGCTGTGGCAATCGCCAAGAGCCTGGGGGGCAGCGATAAGGCCGTGAGGGCCTGCCTGCCGGGTTTCAAGGCCTTGCCGCATCGGCTCGAACTGGTTGCCGAATCGAACGGCGTGCGCTGGTACAACGATTCCAAGGCGACGACTCCTCTGAGCACGATTGTTGCGCTGGAGGCGTTTGACCAGCCCGAGATTATCATTGCCGGCGGCTATGACAAGAACCTGCCATTTGATGAACTGGGGCACAAGATCGTAGAGAAAGGCAAGGTGGCGATCCTGATGGGCCAGACAGCTCCCAAGATCGCCGAAGCGATCCGAGCGGCATCGAAGGATGACCGCACTACGCCGGTTGAGTTCGCCACGTCGCTGGTCCACGCCGTTGAACTGGCAAGACGGCGGGCCGTTCCCGGAGACGTCGTATTACTCAGCCCAGCCTGCGCCAGCTACGATATGTTTGAGAATTTCCTGCAGCGCGGGAGCCAATTCACCGAACTCGCACGTCACCTACCGGCGTAGTTATCGGAACTCCGGCGCCGGCGGAGAGACTGTTGGATCCTCAGAGATTCGCTGCAATCCTCATTCAGCCGCTCAAAACGGCTGTATCGGCTGTAGCAGCGGCGTTCCCTGCTCTCTTCTGGGTGGTCTCATATTAAGTCGAAGTTCAAAGTGGCCGATCTGTCCTCCGACACGACACAAATCTCCACTTTTCTGTCAAGGGAAGAAAGGCATGAGCGCCACGAGTGAGAGAAGAAGAGAAGGACGGCTCCGGTACCACTGGCCGGTCTGGTTCGCCGAGGACAGCGACGGAGACATTCAGCAGGGGCAAATGGCCGATGTCTCAAGTCAGGGAGCGGCTTTCACCTGCTATGCCAGCGACTGTTGTCCTTATCCCGGCCAGCACATGATGGCCCGCTTCAGCGTCCCCCGGCACGGAGAGGACGGTTCGTTCGATATGGTGGACGTCGTCCGTTCCGGCAGTGTCCACCGGGTCGATGTCGTCAACAGCATGCTCCGCCGCGTCGCGATCTGTTTTGCCGAGCCGTTGCCGTTTCGGCCCGGCGAGCAGAGCGTATCTCAAGCCGACCCGGAGGAGGCGTTCGAGCCTCTCTACGTGTAGCGGGCGTCGCTGTTCCAGCCTGCCTCGGATCGAATCCGGCCATGACCCGGTACTCCAGCAGGGACATCAACGGCATCCGAGCAGGCATCCCTACCTACTTCGCGTGGGGGGCTGAGGGAATCTGGGCGGCAGCGTCTTGCAGACCTTCTCAATGACTTTTTTGACCTGGTCCCGCTGTTCCGGCGAAAGGGCGTTGCCGGCCACACCACCGAGAACACCACCTGCCACGGCGCCGATGGTCCTGTCGCTGGAA
>CAZGRF010000270.1:0-5571 GCA_964527825.1 uncultured Pirellulales bacterium | reverse complement strand
CAACGTCTTCCACGTGCAGGTCGCCGTAGATGACGCGGTAGGTCTTGGCGTCGCCGCGGCGATACCAGAAGACCGCCGCATCGGCATCGCCCAGGACGACTCCCTTGCCTGCGTAGTGCCATTCGCCCTGGTGGTCCAGGATCATCAGAAAGCCGGGCACCTTGCCGAAGCTCAGGCCCATCTTCATGGCCTCTTCCTGTGGGAGGTTCATCGCGTCGAACTTCTGGCCTAGCGTGGGCACCAATTGCATGACCGCCGCCGCACTGATCTCATCGGGGAAGACCCCATCGTTGACGATCTGGGCCCAGATCCGCAGACCCTCGACGAAGTCCACTTCCGTGAAGTCGCCCATCTTCAGTTCTGCATCTTTCGCGGCGTACCCCGCCGGCACGTCCATGCTGACGAGCGATTCGTCCACGGGAATGTCAAACTCGATGTTCCTGAGGATGACCACGGATTGCTTTCCCTGAAGCTCGATCCGAACGGGCGCCGCCGTGTCCAGGTCCGCCCAAATCTGGAGGGTCTCGGTGGGGTTTTTGACCTGGAAGCCGACCGTGCTCACGCCGTCGATTTGGCGGCGTCCCAGTTCCTGCGCCTGCTCGGGGTGATCCGCTATCTTCTGCACAGCGTCCCGGACGAGCGACAATATACCCTGCGTGCCTTGCTGAACTTGTCCCTGGATGTCCATGTAGGCCGCACTCTTGTCGCAGGGGTTCAGCACGAGCATCTGGCCGCTGTCCAGGTCCAGGACCATGATGACGGACATGTTGGACATCGTCCGCCGGATGCGGTTGCCGACGACGACGTCGTGGATCACGGCGTCGCTCGTATCCTCGCCCAGGACGAAGTCGAAGGCGACGGTGCGTGCATAAAGGATAGGCTTGATGACCTGAGCGAAGGTCACGGTCCCCCTGAAGAAGGGGTTCAGCCCCAGGATCACGGCGAATACAACCACTGCGGCTGCGGCCAGTTTGATCATTGGATTTCTCATAAGGTGACTCCTTGGGTGCGGTCCGGCGTGGACCGGTATCGTCTTGTCGGTCTCGGCCAGCGCCCGGTCGATGTCGCCGTGCACCCGACAGTCCAGGTCCGCGCTGGCTTTGAGATTCAGATTCTTGATCGACTGATGTATATCTGCAGGTTTCATGGTCCTACCTCATTGCTTCTCGCGGAAGACAGGGCACCTTCCTCAGCCTTGGCGCAGCTTCAAATAGGGTGCGACTTCTGCTTCCTGGTTGGTATCGTCTCTAAGAATATCCCGCAGTTTAACCAGGGCGTACCGGTAACGACCCTGTACGGTATGGATGGACGTATTCTGTTGCGCCGCGATGGCCGCGAACTTCATGTCGCTGTAGGCCCGTAAGACCAGGACTTCGCGTTGCTCGTAGGGCAGTTGCGCCAGGGCCCGGATCAGGTGGCCGGATTCGTCGGCGAATATCGCGCCTGCTTCCGGATCGCCATTCAGGGCGGGCGGCGGTGCTATGCCGTCCAGATCGGCGTATCTTCGCTTGTGCTCGGCCTTGTTGCGGTTGCGCGCCGCGTTTGCGACGCACATGCACAAATAGCCTCTGAGGCTGCCGGTCAATCGGAACTTGCCGGCGGTCTGGATGAAACCGACGAAGACGTCGTGCACAACGTCCTCGGCCACCGCTCGATCCGTCAGCAGCGCCGCGGCCAGGGTGACCAGCGCGTCCTTGTGCCGCTCGTAGATGCGGTGCAGCGACTCGCGCCGGCCCCGATTGAACTGCCAGATCAGCCATTGATCCTGTATCATGGGTCCAAACTCGCCTTTGTTGGGCTATTCCTATGTCAAGGACAAGCGATTCCTGACTGTATAACAACCAGGCGGGCCTGTTTAGTATACCATCGGCGCATTTTCTTCGGGTCGGGATTCAGCGCGCTAAATGCGAAGGTGCAGACATGAGAAGCCCCCGGCAGGTATCGCGCCGGGGGCCTGAGGCTTGCACGGACATCTGCCGAGGCTACCGGTGCCTGTAACCTGTGCTGATTGCAGTTGATACAGTAGAGGCGCCTTCTGCGCCGAGGTCGGGATGGCTGAGAATCTGGACCCTTTGGCGGAACTGGTTGAGGTTCAGCTCATCCTTGGCGAAGGCGTCAATGTCGGAGCGTTTGGCCCGGATCGTCAGGACGGTGGGCGCTGACATGGTCTGGATATCGTCCGGGAGACGGCCCTCGTACACCCTAGTGGCTCCGCCGCTCTGGACGATGATCTGATTCGTCCCAGGCACGGCTCTGACGCTCTCGATCTGGTCTGCAACCGGGCGGCCGGTGACCGTCAGGACAACGACTTCGTCCGGCACCATGTTGCGGATGTTCGCCGCGTGCTTCAGGGCCGTGATTAGAGCTGTCTTAAGGCTGTCCACCTTCTCAGCGCTGTACTCGGGCCCTTCTTCGTCCGTCTTGCCACGCTCGGCCTGTTCGGGTGCGTAGATCTCCTGGTGCGCTTGCACCCAGACCGGGTCCACCTCATTGGGCTCGGCCTTCTTCGGAGGCTCCTCGCCCTCAGGTCCCGGCGACAGCGGCACGCCCACCTTCATGGTGAACAGGGCGCCATAGCCCTGCAGGTAGATGCTCTGCCCGGTCCGGGCGCTCCGTCCCATCAAGAGAGCGGGCCCTGCGTCAAAGAAAAGGCGGCCTCCGTCATAAATGTCACCATAGGCGTCGTAGCTAACGCCATAAGCACCGCCACCGCCTGTTGCATCTGCCTGGCCCAGCGCGCTCCGGAGGATGCGCGCCATAACGGTCATGTCTTCCGTGGCGGCTGCGAGGTCCTCCAGGCTCATTTCGGCCGCCGGCACGATCAGCACGGAACCCGCGCCGTTTCCAGAAGACCCGCGCAGGCTTCTTCCTATTAGCGCCTGGAGGTCGCGCAGGGGAGGCGTGGGTACGGTCACAGGAACCCGCGCGTTGACGGACGATGGGCTCTCGACCACGGGCTCGGGCGTCACTTGGGCAGGAAGCCCGGCGGTCCAGATCAGGCCCACCGCCACGACCAGAGCGGCTGTTCGTATCATCATCTTCATGACTTTCTCCTCTAATTCATAGTGCCTGACTTGTCTTGATAGGGAATGGAGGTATCCGTTTGCGTATTGGCCAATAACCTGATTATGTCTTCAGTGCGCTGCATCTTCGTTTCGGTCTGGGCCGCGAAGCTTACCAGCGCCGTGCTAAGCTTGGCGCTGTCCTCGACGCGCTTCGCGTCCATCTGCTCCAGCACCGACGCAAGCCACAGGCGGTCCTGCTCCCGGCTGGCCCTCAGCGCCTCAATGAACTGGCCCAGAAGCCGGTTGGTCGCCGTGCTGGAAGCGGTGAAGGTTTGCAATGAGGCGCGATTGATCTCGGCGCGGTACTGCTCGGTCAGGTCGTCTCGCAGGCGGACGTAGCCGGCCACCATCGCTTGCTCGTACTGACGCGTCGTCTCTTCGACGACACGCGCGCGAATCGCCGGCTCCAGGGTCGCGGCGAGCGACGGTAACAGCGCGGCGCGCAACTCTTCAATATCGGGTTTCGGCGCCGCTATCCTGCCGAATGCATACCCTGCCGCGATCAGAACGACCGCTGCGGCCGCAAGCCTCGTCGCCGACCAGAGCAACGACCTTCTGGATAGCCGGCTGGGACCCGCTCCGGGCCCGGCACACGCGGTCTGTGACTGCGCCGCGACCTGCGCAAGGGTCTTGTTGACAAGTTCTTGCGGCGGCGCAGATGAAGCACCGCGCTGCTTCATCTCGGCGATGGCCTTCGCCAGAATGTCTTTTTTCGCGTCTTTCATAAGAGCACCTCATTCTTCATCGCGCATGGCTGCATCAGCATCCTCCTTAGCCTAATCCTCGCGCGGTGCAGCAACACCCCAGCAGTAGTTGACTTGATGTTCAGTTGCTTGCCTATCTCTCTGTAGCTCATGTCGCTTAAGTGTCTCAGACAAAACACGTTAGCTTCCTGCGCCGGCAGTCGGCAGAGGGCCGCGGCTAATTGGCCGGCTAGCTCGCGGTTCTCCATGTGGCTAAGCGGCTCGGTTGCCGCCGCCGAGATGCCCTGCCACTCGCCTGTATCCATCTCCCGCTGCTTGTGTCGGGTCCGCTGACGCAGGCAATCGATCGCGCGCATCGTTGCCAGTCGCGTCAGTAGCGCCGCCATATTGCGCACCTCCTGGCGCCGGGACAGCTCGAACGCCTTGAGAAACGCGTCCTGGAAGCAGTCAGCCGCATCACTGTGGTCTGAGAGCAGTCGGTACGCCGTCTGCCACACGAGCGGGCCGTAGTCCTTTACGATGCTGTCCCAGTCGCACGTCTGCAAGTTACATCCCCACCTTGTCTTCTCCAATTTCACTCGCTTTCCTGCGGCCGCCCAGGTGATCCATCGGCTGCTCGCGTCTATGCTGCCACTTACTACGTCGCCCAACGCGCACGTTTTATTACAGCGTGCTCGTCGAAACAACAAAAGGAAAACCCAGTGTCACTAAGGGTCCAAGAATCTCTCACTTTATTTTGACTGTTTTCCGTTTTTTCCTTGCAATCTGCGCGCGGCGCGGGCAAGATGTTCACGTCAGTCTCAGGGTAGTGTGCAACACATCAGTGGGGATGCTGGGACAGGGAGGCGCTTAATGACGAGCAAGCACGCAGGCATGACACACACGGGGCGCAGCGCGCTGCTCTGGTCACTGCTTGCGAGCCTTGCGGCTCTCATCGTTTCCGGGTGTGGGGACAGCACCTCTTCCGGCACAAGTATCGATACGAGCGCGCGCGTACCCACGGCAAAAACGGAGCGGGAGTTGTTGCTAGACATCGAGCGGAGGTTCGAAAATCCCGAAGCACACTATGAACTCGCCCGTCTCTACCATAATACCCATGAGTGGGCCAAGGCTGAGTATCAGTACAACATAGCACTCGGGTTCCGACCGGGGCTGCTGGCTGCTCAAGCGGGCTTGGTGAAGCTGTACACTGACGAAAAGGAGACGGCGAAAGCCGCCCACTACGCCGATAGCTACATCAGCCAGGCGCGTCGTAACACGCGCGACACCTTGAAGTTGGCCTGGGAATTTGATAATATCGGACTTGCTGATTACGCGATGCGCTGCTTCCGCCAAGCACTGTCTGAAGCTCCAGAATCCCCCGACGCTAACAAGCAGATGGGCCTTTATTACCTCGGTAAAGGTGATACAGATAATGCGCGACAGTACCTGGGCCGGAGCTTTGAGCTCAATCCGAATCAGCCGGACGTGGCTGGCGCGCTGGGGCGCCTCGGCGTTGTCGTGCAGTCCCCAAAGCCGGAACCCGAGGAAGAAACAAGGATATAAAGGCAAGCCTGGCAACGGTTGCCTGACGAAACGATACTATGGAAGTCACTGCTTTTTCATTGCCCCGTGGCGAACGGATGCGCTGCGGGGTCTTTTTTTTCGACTCTCAGACCTAAGCAAGCTCGCGGGGGTATTCCCGCCGTTTGCCAGCTACTCCACAGAATAGTTGGCAACGGGAGTCCATCGCATGCCCTTATGGCAATGACGTATGCCCCGTGGCGAACCTGCGTGGCTCGGGATAGATGCGCGTATGATGT
>CAZGRF010000269.1:0-5595 GCA_964527825.1 uncultured Pirellulales bacterium | reverse complement strand
GGCAACTGGAGTCTTGGCTGCGCACCCTGCGTGCCGACGTGGCGGCCGCCGACCGGCCGCGCCAAACCCAAGACCCATCGGGTCATCGGCGGTGGCGGGCAGAGCGGGAACGGACGATGATGAAGCACTTGGATGATATCGTGGATGCGCTCGCCCCGGGCGACAAGGTCATTCTAACGGCGCATAACGGACATCTCTCAAAGGACGCCTCGAACCTTTACTCTCGCCCCCAACGGAGTGTGTTTTGGGGATGCCGTTCATGGCTCAGGGCCCTGGGCTACGGCATCGACGAGAAAGTCACGCGTCGCCCTTTGGACATGTACGGCGGGAGCATTGGGAACCACGTGTATGATCGCTTCGGCGGGCAGGTCCTTTCGATTTGGATGCTGTACGGCCAGGGGCAGTTGATGGGCCGAGACGGCCCCACGAACATACGATTGCACGGCGACACCATTGAATCACTCCTGGCGCGGGTTGGGGACCGGTTCCTGTTGCCGCTGGATCATGTCGATCCCCGGGCCCGCGAAGTGCTGACCCGCGCCAACTTCCGATCGGCGGGGGGCTATTACGCCTCCGCCGACCTCACGACCCAAGCGGACGCCCTCTACTTCGTCAAGACCATCAGTGTCGAGGACGACTGAGAGTCGGCGCGTGTCGCGTGCCTTGTGGGTTGAGAACATGATGTAACACTCCTTTCGCGCGCGCAATTTCGTTTTACGGTTGCAGATCAGGAGCCTAACGCGCGGACTGAGAACTTGCCCCGCAAACTGTGGATTCCTGTGTTTCGCGGTTTCTGCGCCGCGTGTGCGCGCTCATAGACAAAGGGAAGTGCCCATGGACAATCCAAGCGAATCGAAGAGAATGGGCCGACGCCGGTTCCTTCGCACGACGGTTGCGGCCGGCGCGGGCCTGGCACTGGGGCCGAGACTCGTGGGTCAGACACCGAACGGGAGAAGGTCCGATGATATCAACGTAGCGCTTCTGGGCGCAGGTGGGCAAGGGCTCACGTTGATGAACGCCTGCCGGCGCATTGGCGGCGTGCGGTTCAAGGCGGTGTGCGACATTTGGCAGGCATACGGCCTCCGGCGCGCGGAACGTCTGCTCCACCATTATGGGTATGCGGTGAACGCGTACGTTGATTGTGAGGACATGCTTGCCAACGAGAAGGACCTCGACGCCGTCATTGTCGCTACACCCGACTGCTGGCACGCAGGACACACGGTTGCCTGCCTCAACGCAGGTTTGCACGTCTATTGCGAGGCGCCTATGTCCAACACGCTGGAAGGGGCGCGCCAAATGGTCGAGGCGGCACGAAGGGCAGACAGGCTCCTGCAGATCGGCCGCCAGCGGCGCAGCAATCCGCGCTACATCTTCTGCCATGAGAGGCTTCTGAAGGAAATGAGGTTGCTGGGCCGGATCGTTGCCGTCAACGGTCAGTGGAATCGCAGCGTTCATGGCCCGGTCGGTTGGCCTAAGAAGGCCGAGATTGATCCGGCCGCGCTCGAAAAGTACGGCTACGAGTCCATGGCCCACTTTGGGAACTGGCGCTGGTATAAAGGCTTGGGCGGCGGCCCGGTCGTGGACCTTGGCTCGCACCAGGTCGACGTCTACAACTGGTTTCTCGAGGCACGGCCGATATCAGTCCTGGCCAGCGGTCGTACGAACTACCGTGACACAAGAACGCACGAGTGGTACGACACGGTCATGGTTGTGTATGAGTATGAAGCGCCGCAGGGCGCAGTCACAGCTTCCTACCAGACCCTGACGGCCAACAGGCACGACGGCTACTTCGAGCGATTCCTCGGTGACCAGGGGACGCTGGATATCTCGGAACGTTCGGACCGCACCCGGCTCTATCCGGACGGGGTGAGCAGCGGTGCGGCCGCGTGGGTCGCGTGCCTTAAGAAAGACTACCTCACCATGCCCCCGGAATGGCGCGAGATGGTGGAGAAAGGTATGACTGCCGAGCAGTTTGCAGTGCTCTTTGTGGATGAGTCGCTACCTTTGCCGCCGACGGCCAAGCCGCTCACTTGCGATCTGCCGGTGAAGATGAACACACCACCCCACCAGCCGCATCTGGAGAACTTCTTCGACGCAATTCGCCGCAAGGCCAAGCTCACCTGTCCGGCCGAGGTTGGCTACGAGACCGCGGTGACTGTCCTGAGGGTCAACGAAGCCATTGAGGCAGGACATAAGCTGCTCTTCAAACCGGAAGACTTCGTATGCCCGGTCGCGGATCAGGTACGAGCTATTGAGCCCACTTGATGAGCTCCGGGTGCAGGTCCTGCAACACGGGATCGAGCGGCCGCACGCGCGCGTTCATGCTGAGCAGGCCGTGCTCGGCGATGTCGAAGGAGCACGTGTAAGAACGCGCAGGACCTCCCGTGTCCTCCGGTGTCATAGGAAGCACGCTCAAATCGTCCGTTTCACTGCGTCCGAAATACAACTCCACGCCGAACAGCTCTGGCGATGCGCCATCGAAATCCACTGTGCAGCGCACTTCCACGCGGTCGCCCTGGCTAACGCGGTCTTTCTTATCCACGCTGGTCGACAGGCTGTGAATGCCTACCTTGTCCCAGTGGTCCAGGATAGCCTGCTCGCCCTCTAGAGCCTTTCGCAAGGGTTCATGGTTGTCGGCGCTGAGCTTGGCAATCTGCTGCTTGGCCGGCACGTAGAACTTCTGGGTGTACTCCGCCAGGACACGATTCATGTTGAAATCCCGACACGCGGTAGCGATGGACCGTCGCATCATTTCGACCCACTGGGGCGGAATCCCCAGCTCATTACGATCGTAGTAAAGCTCGGTGATGACCGCCTCCAGCAAGTCGTAGATCTGGTTGGCCTCTGCGACTTCCTGCAGTTCCGAGTGTCCGTAGAATTCCCCGGCCGTGATGGCCCAACCGTTTTCGCCGTCGTAGGCTTCAGGCCACCAGCCGTCCAGAACGCTGCAATTCAGGACCCCGTTGATGGCCGCCTTCATGCCCGACGTGCCGCTGGCTTCGTTCAACCTGATCGGTGTGTTCAGCCAGACGTCCGCCCCCCACGCCAAGTGCCGGGCGATGTTCATATCGTAGTCTTCCAGGAAGATGACACGGTCCTCGATATGGTTGTCCTTGGCGAAGGTGATGATTTCCCGGATCATGTCTTTGCCGGACCGGTCGGCGGGGTGCGCCTTCCCCGCAAAGAGAAGCTGGACCGGTTTGGCGGTGTCGGTCAGGATCTTGACCAGTCGTTGTTTGTCTTTGAGGATGAGCGTGGCGCGCTTGTAGCGTGCGAAACGCCGGGCGTAGACTACCGTCAGGTACTCCGGGTTCAGCAGACGCGTGAGGTTGTCGATCCGGGTCTGAATGTAGCCCTTGGCGGCCAGATCATCCGCCAGTTTCCTGCGCACGAACGTCACGAGATTCTGTTTGTTCTTGCGGTGCGCCTCCCAGATTTCCTCATCGGGGACCTCGGAGATCTTGTCCGACAGACTGCGATTACCGGCGCAGTGGACATAGGACGGACCGACGTGCCGGTTCAGCAGTTCCGTAAAGGGCTGGCTTAGCCAGGACCGATGCACGCCGTTGGTGACGTAATCGATCGGAATCTCCCGGGGCTGCCGATCAGGATAGAGGCTGGCCCACATGTCGCGCGAGACGTCGCGATGCAGCTTTGAAACGGCGTTGACGTGCGTGGCGAATCGTATGGCGAACGCCGGCAGCGAGAAGACGGCCTTGTCCTTGCCCACGAAACCGTAAGAGGCGATCTCGTCGAAAGTCACGCCCAGCGACTCGGCTTCCGGTTCGAGGTATTTTTCCACCAGTTCCGCATCGAACGTCTCGTTGCCTGCCTTCACGGGCGTGTGCGTGGTGAAGACGGTGGACGCTCTGATCATGGCCTTGGCTTCCGCGAAGCTGAGTCTGCGGTCAGCCATGAGTTGCTGGAGCCGCGCCACGATAAGGAAGGCGGAATGGCCCTCATTGATGTGGTAAATCATCGGACGGATGTTGAGCCGTTCGAGGGCCTTGACACCACCCATACCGAGAACCAGTTCCTGCCGCAGGCGTTTCTCTCTGTCGGCGACATAGAGTTCATGGGTAATGCTGCGGGACTCGGGCGGATTGTCCTCGATGTCGGTGTCGAGCAGGATCAGGCGCGTGCGACCGACGGCGATCTCCCAGAGTTTGATGCGCAGGGGCGCCCCGAGGATCGTCATGTCGATGTACGCCTTCTCCCCTTGGGCATCCCGCAGCTCGCGCACCTGGATGAGGTGATTGTCGAACTCCACGAAGAGTTCTTCCTGGTAGCCGTCCAGGTTGATGCGCTGGGTGAAGTATCCGAACTTGTAGATCAACCCGACGCCGATCACTGGCAAGGCCATGTCGGACGCCGCCTTGAGATAGTCGCCCGCCAGGATGCCCAGACCCCCTCCGTAGATAGGAATGCACTCATGCAGGCCAAACTCCATGGAGAAATACGCGACCGTGTCGCCGGGCGCGAGGCCTTTCATCTGGGACGTGTCGGTGCCGGGATCATAGGACATGTACTCCTGATAGTTCTCCCAGACCTCGTTGAGCTCGAAGAGAAAGCCCTCGTCCTGGGCGAGTTCGTCGATACGCTCCTGCGGCAGGCTCAGCAGCAGTCTGACGGCATTGTGCTTGGCCGCCTGAAAGAGATGCGCGTCGACGTGATAGAACAGCCGGATCGCGTCATAGTTCCAGGTAGTCCAGAGGTTGTAGGCAAGCACATACAGCTTCTCGAGGTTTTCGGGGTACCGCGGGTACACAAATATGTTTCTGAAAGCCATGCGTTCCCTCCTTGGTCTATGTCATCGATAGGCCCCGTTCGACGTATAGGACCTATATCAATTGGCCTCAACCGAAGTTATAGTGTTTTCTGACCGCTTCTTCTACGTTCCAGACGCAGTCCAGGTCCTGGGGAAAGGTGACCAGATCACCCGGGCCGAAGGTCACGAACCCGCTGCCGTCCGACACGGTGACTTTCCCCTCCAGAATCAGACAGGTCTCCTTCTCGGTGTACGACCAGTCGAAGGAACTGGGCTCACACGTCCATGTCGGCCACGTCTTGCACCGGTCGATCTCGGCCTCGGTTGGCTTGCGCACGACAATGTCTTTAGCTGTTGGCATATCCGTCTACTCCTCAACCAAAACTCTGCCTTTGCCGGTGGTCCCGGCGCACCAAGGGGTTCTTATTATAGCGGTCCTCGTCGGTTTGGAAATACCTCAGCCGTTTTTCTCGAAACCGCTGGTCCCCGTCGCGGCTTTGCGGTAGACTCACGCGCTCGTCATTCTCCCAGTCGATGTCTACGATGAAATGTAGGAACGATGCAACAAGAACAACTGGACAGATTCAGGCGGTGGTTCGACGAATACACCAACCGTTTCCTCAACGACGATGACTACGTCAATGCCAATCTGCGGTTGAAGCAGGAGCACACGCGCCGCACGTGCCAGGAGAGTGTGTATCTGGCGAGCGAGCTGGCCCTCGATGAGAACCAGACGCGGATCGCTGAGTTCGTTGCTCTGTTTCACGATATCGGGCGATTCCCCCAGTTTGCCCAGTATCGCACCTACAATGATTCCCGGAGCGTCG
>CAZGRF010000268.1:0-5609 GCA_964527825.1 uncultured Pirellulales bacterium | reverse complement strand
CCGATGGTCGCCTGACCCAAGCGCCAGAAATCAGGGACTTCTTGCGATTCGAGATCGAAGGCCCAGAAGGTGCCCGTGACGATACGGGACCACACCAGGCACGTGATGCAAAACGCGATCACCGCCAGCAGCCAGCAGCGTTGCACGTTGGTATGGCTATAGTGCAGCGTGGGCCCAACGGTCAGAAAGGACTTGGACGCCTTGGGCGCCTTTTCCGTCTCTTTGCCTTCGATCATGGAGAAATCGTCCGACTCGCATTTGCCCTGTGGCGCCGCCAGCGAGCCTCCTTGCCCCTATGGCGCAAGTACGTGACTACGTTCCTTCCCCGCTGCTCGCCAGATACTCAATCTGTTCCGGTGTCAGTTTGTCGATTCCGATTGACATCGCCCGCAATTTCAATCGGCAAACCTGCTCCTCGATCTCCATCGGAACCTCGTGCACCTTGACGGCCAGCTTGCCGGCGTGCTTGAGAACATACTCGGCCTGCAGCGCCTGCGTGGCAAAGCTCATATCCATCACACACGCCGGGTGCCCCTCCGCCGCCGCAAGGTTAATCAGTCTCCCCTCTCCCAGGAGATAGATACTCTTGTTCTTGCTGATCACGTATTCGTCAACGCACCGTCGCACGTCGTGGTTGACCTTCTTGCTCATCTTCTTCAAGCCGGGGATGTCGATCTCGACGTTGAAATGTCCGCTATTGGCCACGGTGGCTCGGTGCTTCATCCGTCGGAAATGCTCCGGCCGAAGCACATGTTTGTTGCCCGTCAGGGTCACGAACAGATCACCTACCTTGGCGGCTTCCGCCATCGGCATGACCTGGAAACCATCCATCGCCGCTTCCAGGGCCTTGACGACGTCAACCTCGGTGACAATCACAATGGCGCCCATGCCGCGGGCCCGCATGGCGAGACCACGTCCGCACCAGCCGTAGCCGGCGACAACGACACGGCTGCCTGCCAGCAGATAATCGGTCGCGCGAATGATCCCGTCGACGGTGGATTGCCCGGTGCCGTACCGATTGTCGAACAGGTGCTTGCTCTTGGCATCGTTCACCGCAATGACCGGGAAGTTGAGCTTGCCCTGTTTCGCCATCGCCCGTAAGCGGATGACGCCGGTCGTCGTCTCCTCCATGCTGGCAATCACGCGGCCGGCATCCTTCTTTCGCTTGGTGTGCATCTCGTTGACCAGATCGGCGCCGTCGTCAAAGGTGACGACCGGCTTGTGGTCTATCGCGGCATTGATGTGCCTGTAGTAGGAAGCGCGGTTCTCGCCTCGGATGGCAAACACCGCGATCCCGAAATCTTTCACCAATGACGCCGCGACATCGTCTTGTGTGCTCAGCGGGTTCGAGGCGCACAGTACCGCATTCGCGCCGCCGGCTTTGAGAGTGCGCATCAGATTCGCGGTCTCAGCAGTCACATGCAGACACGCCGAGACGTTTCTGCCCTTGAGCGGCTTGTTCTTGGCGAAGCGGCTGCGAATCGCCGCCAGCACCGGCATGTCGTTGTCAGCCCAGAGAATCCGCTTCTTCCCCTCAGGAGCCAGACTCATATCGGCCACGTCATACTTCATCCGTCAGTCCTTTCAAATCTGCGGTCGAAAGCGGGATTTTATGCCATGCACGGGCTTGTTGCAATCTTTTCTTGACCGGCGCGAAGGCGGTAGCCAGGCCGCGGTTGGTCCTCAGCCACCGGCCGAGATCGGCCTCGCGATCAGCTTTGGGGCACAGAACGTCCGTTCAGGAACTGCCGGGCGCGCGCTAGGCGAACGTCGAAACTCGGATGGGTCGAGAAGTACTGTCCGAGACTGAGAGGATCGGCAGAGTCTTTCAGTTCGGCCAGCTTCGTGAACAAGGTTATGCAAGCCCGAGGGTTGTAACCGGCTGCACCCACCAGTCGAACGGCCAACCGGTCGGCGTCCAGTTCCTGGTCGCGTGTGTAGGCGGTCTCGAGGAATCGCACCCCTACACGGCGCAGCCAGGGGCCAAGCACGCCCCGCATGGGCGTGACATGCGAGACCGCCGAGATGGCGGAGTTGGCTACAATCCGCTCCATCGCATGGCCACTTATGACATGGCCCATCTCATGGGCCAGGATGAACGCGATCTGATCCGTGTCCGCCTGGCACAGCGCCAGAATGGAGCGACTGACGAATATGAAACCTCCGGGCAGGGCAAAAGCATTGGGCTCGCCCGCACCGAACGCATCGAAATGAAACGAACGCAACCTGTTCGCCACACAAGACGAAAGCCGGCAGCCTATCTCATCCAGGGTCTGTCTGGTCCCTGGGTCCCGGTCGAGCTGGAGCTGGGTGCGCGCTTCCTGAACGAGATCCAGACCGACGTGATGTTCCAGCCGGATGGCGTCGGCTTCGGTGCCGGTCAGTGACTCCCAGACCCACTTGGCCTTGTGCACCTTCGGCCCGATCTTCCTGCCCAGGTTGTAGAAGAAACCTCTGGCCATACCCCATTCACTCCAAGGGTCAATGTCCTTCGCCCACAGGAAAAGTCGTGTTCCGAGATCGTTTCCATCCACTCCCTCCAGTCACTATAGCATGGTAGCAGACGACAATCAAAGCCAAAAGGGACCCCGGCACCGCTGCACGCATATTATCGGGCCTCATTGGAGAATTCACGATGGAAACGGCACGAGCGAGCTGGCCCAACATCTGTTAAGAGGGGTGAAGATTCGGGCAATTCCACAGAGCATCGAGCTTGACAATAAGGCGCAGTGTCTTATAATATAATACTGCAAAGGTTTGTTTTCACGAACCTTATGGCGGAATGACCGGTTGACAAGAGCTTGTGCACGCCGCGGGTTAGTACGCGGCGATCGGGCTTTGTCCCTTTGGGAAACAAGGAGCAGCATGGCATTAGATCAGCCTCTGGACGCTCATCGGATACTCGATCACGAGCCCCAGTTGAACAAGTACTTCAAGGTCGCCATCAAGACGTTGGCCAACGACATCCACCTGAAGGTCGGCCAGCCTCCGAAGCTGCGGCTGCAGGGAGAGCTGAAGAACACCACCGGCGAGCCGCTCACACAACGCCGCATGGAAGAGCTGGTGTTTGAGATCATGAGCCCGGCCCAAAAAGAGTTCTTCCTCAAAAACGGCACGCTCGATTTCGCCCACGAGATCGGCAAGGAGCATCGGTTCCGCATCAATGTCTTTCGCCAGCGAGGACTCATCAGCCTCGTGGCTCGACGGGTCAGCGCCACCGTTCCATCATTCGAGAGTCTGCACCTGCCGCCGATACTGGAGAAGATCGCGGAGGTTCACCAGGGACTCATCCTGGTCGTCGGCCCGACCGGCTCGGGCAAGACCACGACCATTGCATCCATGCTCGACCATATCACGCGCACCCGTCCCTGTCACATCGTGACGGTGGAGGACCCGATAGAGTACCTGTACAACGACAACAAGGCCGTCGTGTCGCAGCGCGAGATCGGAATCGACGTACCCGATTTTGAGGACGCGTTGACGTACTTGATGCGACAGGATCCGGATGTAGTCTTTGTAGGCGAAATGCGCGACGCCAGAACCGTGACGGCCGGGATGCGGGCCTCCGAGACGGGCCACCTGGTCATGGGCACCATGCACTCAGCCAACGCCTCGCAGGCCGTTCATCGCTTGCTGGACCTGTTCCCGCAGGAAGAACGCGAACTGGTGCGACAGGCCTTGGCCTTGTCGTTGAGAGCGGTCATCAGTCAGGCGCTGCTGCCGTGTATCATGGAAGGCATCAGCCGGGTACCGGCGGTCGAGGTCCTACTGGCTAATCCCTCCGTGCGCAAGTTGATCGCGGAGGGACGGGAGGCCGATTTGCCCAGCGTGATTCGCGGCGCGCAGCGGGAAGGGATGATGGACCTGACCGACAGTCTCGTCCATCTCATCCAGGAGGGATGGGTCGACCCCAAGGACGCCTACCCGGCCGCCCCGAACATCGAAGAATTGAAGATGGCCCTGAAGGGAATTCGAACGACCGCCGGAGGCATCCTTTAGCGTGCAATGCAAGGATCTTGTCTGCCGTAACGCGCGCGATCATGACACAGTGGTAACGGAGTATTAAATGCCAGACTTCCTATTGATGTCCATCGAGTACGGCGGCTACGTCTCGATTGTCAAACTGATCGTCTTCATCATCCTGTACCTGCTATGGCTTCTGCTGGTGGGCTGGGCCCACAAGGACGCTCAGGCCGTCCAGACGAATGTGCCTTTCTGGATCGGACTGATCCTCGGCGCCGGCGCGTTGGGTGTTCTGCTTTGGTGGTTGATCCCGATCTTCATCGCCGGTTCGGTCGCCTTCGTTATCCTAGCGGGCGCCACAGCGCTGGCCTATGTCAGGCACCGCAATGGCCGAGTTCTCGATTTCGATCGCGTCTTGACGTTTGAACACATCAAGAGCCTGGTGGCCAAGTCGGAGAAGCTCGAGGCGATGGAGAGCTTCTTGTTCATCACGGCCAACAACAACGAAGTCCCCACGCCCGAGCCCCGAACGCCGATGTTCTTCGGCTATCGCACCGCCTATGACGTGCTGACCGACGCGATGTGGCGCCGCGCCAGCACGGTCACGCTCGCCCCGAAGGGAGAGAACTACGAAGTGGTCTATTACATCGATGGTGCGGCGACGAAGCAGCCGCCGGCGGCGCGAGAGCAGATGGAACACTTCGTTCACTTCGTGAAAGAGTTGGCCGGTCTGGACTCGAACGAAAAACGCAAACCGCAGAAGGGCAAGTTCCGCACGCAGCAACACAAACAGAATGTCGATTGGGAAGTGGTGACGGCAGGCTCGACGGCCGGCGAGCAGGTTCGTCTCAAGCAGGTCTCGAAGGAGCACGATCTGAAACTCGTCGAATTGGGACTGGCTCCCGATCAGCACGAGCAGTTCCGTCAGCTTGCGACAAGGCGGCAAGGCTTGTTGCTCGTCACCGGCCCACGCAAGAGCGGCGTGACCACCACGTTCTATGCCTTGGTGCGAAACCACGACGCGTTCCTCAACAGTATCAACACCTTGGAGAGACAGCCGGCCGCGCAACTGCAAAACATAACCCAGAACGTTTTCACGCCTACCGACACCGGGACAACCACCTACGCCAAGAGACTGCAGGCCCTTGTCAGGATGGGGGCGGACGTCGTCGGCATCGGTGAATGTGAAGACAGTGACACCGCCAAGGTCGCCAGTGCCGCCGCCAAGGACGGCAAGCTCGTCTACGTTGTCCTGAGCGCCGACAGCGTGCTGCAGGCCCTGGGCAAATGGATCAAGATGGTCGGCGACAAACGGCTGATCGCCGAGACGCTGGTAGGCATCAGCAACCAGCGTTTGATGCGCATGTTGTGCAACGAATGCAAACAAGGATATGCGCCGAACAAGGAACTCCTCAAGAAGTTCAATCTGCCGGCCGAGAAGGCAAAGGTTTTGTTCCGCCCCGGCAAGGAAGTCTTCGACAAAAGGGGCAAACCCACGGTATGCGATCATTGTCAGGGAACCGGCTTCGTCGGACGAACCGCAGTGTTCGAGACGATCATCCTTACGGACGAACTGCGTCAGGCGGTCAAGCACGTCAAGCAGTTGCCGGAACTGGGCATGCAGTTCCGACGGGCCAAGATGCTGT
>CAZGRF010000267.1:0-5612 GCA_964527825.1 uncultured Pirellulales bacterium | reverse complement strand
TCGTCGGATGCGCAGCACGGCTGGCGTCTGGCATGACGTAGGGTCTTCTCGGGCTGGATGCGGCTGTGCTGCCCCGCCGTCAGCTCCCATACCCCAGGTGCGGACTCTTCCTGTGGGGCTGTGGTCTGGGTCTCGGGTCCTTGATAGGGTTCCGGATAGGCAATCAGCATGCCCTCGTAATTTCTAAGCACTGTGTGGGTCGGGCTCTGCGTGACGACATAGATCGGCAGGACAGGGATCTTGCCGCCGCCGTGCGGCGCGTCCACCACAAAGGTGGGGATCGCCAAGCCGCTGAGTCGGCCGCGCAGGTATTCCATGATCTCCATGCCGCGCGAAAGCGGGGTACGGAAATGCTCCACGCCGCGCACGAGATCACACTGGTACATGTAGTAAGGCCTGACGCGCATCCGCACCAGGCCGCGACAAAGCTGCTCGATGATCTGTGGCCGGTCGTTGACCCCGCGCAGCAGAACGGACTGGTTGCCCAGAGGGATGCCAACGTCCGCCAGCCGCCTGCACGCCTCCGCCGATTCCGGAGTCAATTCTTGCGGATGGTTGAAATGCGTGTTGATCCACACCGGGTGGTACTTCCGCAGCATCTGGCACAGTTCGTCGGTAACGCGCTGGGGCAATACCACCGGCACACGTGTCCCGATGCGGATGATCTGAACGGATGGCACCTGACGCAGTCGGGCCAGCACCATCTCCAGATGCTCGGTGCTCATGGTCAACGGGTCTCCGCCCGAGATGATCACGTCGCTGATCTGCGGGTGCTCCGTGAGATAAGCAGCGACTTGTTCGAGACGGCGTTTGGTGATACTGGTCTCCCGTGTCCCGGCAATGCGCTTGCGCGTGCAGTGACGGCAGTAGGTCGAGCACATGGTTGTGGCAATGACCAGCGCGCGGTCCGGGTAGCGATGGACCATGCCCGGAACCGGCATGTCTCGGCACTCTTCCAGCGGGTCGGGCGTCAGGAACGGAGGATCGGTCAGTTCCTGCACCAGCGGCACGCACATGCGGAAGATGGGATCGGAGCCATTCAGGCACCGGATCAGCGAGGCATAGTAGGGCGTGATAGCCATCGGATACTTGGCCATCACCGATGTGAGGTTGGGGCCTCCCGTCAGGCTTGGGAAGGCCGCCGAGAGTTGTTGAGGAGTCCTAATGCGATTGGCCATCTGCCAGCGCCAGTCGCTCCAGCCCTTGGGCCGGCAGTCTGTGGTCTCATTCCCTGCGGGCGCCGTTGCTATCGGCGGAGGTTCGTCTTCCACTGCACACAGGGAAGCACCTCCGTGAGAAGAGTCGTCACCTTCGCTTGCGGAGCTCATAGACATGATTCCGGTCTCCTTCATTTTTGGCTTAGTAACCATCGATTGTGAACACCTGATTACGGTCGCTCCATAAAACCGACCATGCCGCTGAGAAAGGCGCCTCGCATCGGCTCCATACTCTCTCTGATAGCCTGCGGCTCCATGGTAATCATTGCAAATGACAAATATCCCGATACAAAGCCGGCCACCGCGCACGCCAGGCGTCTAACCTTGAGACCGTCCACTGGCTGCGGTACGAAGGGCCGGACCGACTCCTCTACGCGCTGCAGATAGGTGACATACGGCTGCTCTATGTCGCTAGCCACCTCGCGGTCGAGTCGCAGCAGCACGCGACCCTGGAACAGCAGGACGTATTCATCTTGCCGGCCCAAGAAGAACTCGACATGGCCGTTGATCAGCCCGTCGAGGGCTTCCTGGAGCGAACGCGGCTGCCCTGCCGTTCTCGATATGGCGTCGACCAGATCGTCCACACATTGCTCAATCACCACACCGATGATTTCGTTCTTGTCAGCGAAGTGCCGGTAGAAGGTTCCCTTGCCGAGATCTGCCCGTTGCGTGATCATTTCGATCGTGGCAGCATCAGTACCGGTCTCGGCGAACACCGACAGTGCGGCCTTCAACAGCCGGCCGCGCGTCTTTGACGCCCGCCGCTGTGTCCTGTTCGGGCTATCGGGCTGTGTGACCATGTCGTTCACTTATGACTGTATCGTCACGTATGACTATTCAGTCCACACCGTTTACACAAAAAAGAAGGATTCTCATGCGGGGGTTGGCAGTTCCAATCCAGAACTATGCTGAACAGGGCGCAGGCCACTCGCTTGCCGCGCCGGCCAGTCTGCAAGGTCTCGCGCTCACGAGGCATCCGGGTGCCTGCGGGCCCCGCCTTTGGTCGGGGGAAACGCCGTTCACTTCTGCGACCATACGGTTCATACATGACCATATAGTCACTTCTGACCACAAAGTCAACCTGATTTTGGAAAAAATGCGAGGTATCTGCATTTGCCAACGGGCCAGCGGCATGAACCGCCAGGTTCAGAAATGACCGTACACTCAGTTATGACTCTGTGGTTAATACTATATGTTGAAGAAAAGATCGGAAGAACCTACGAATTGGGGGAGGGGCCTCCAACGGGTAACTGCCCCAAGAACCGTGGTGAAAGGGGCCCGTGTCGTGTTGACACGGGCCCCATCGTTGCATAGGGCTGGCGCACGAGAGCGTCTCTGCTACCGATCACCCACGAGGCAGCGGATCTCGGGGCCTGACAGCGCGCGGTTGTAGATGCGGAAATCGTCCACCGAGCCGTCGAGGTACGGGTCACCGTATTGCTCTGCGTATTGCGAACGACCGATCCAGTTCTGCGTTGTGTTGCCGAGATCGGCCGGCAGCACACTGGTCGGACCACTGGCAACGACCGCGCCGTCAACGTACAACTGCATCTCGCTGGTTGCGCCATCGATGGCGACCGCGACGTGGTGCCAGCCGCCGCCTGGAAGCCTGGCCTGCCCGGTCAGTCGCGATTCGCCGACGCTGCCGCTTGTGGTGATTGCAAAACGCGGGCCCCCGGCGGCGTTCGGCGTCAGCCACATGTTCACCTCGATGCCGGTGCCGAAATCGAAGATGCGCGACCAGGCGCCGCCGGTACCGGCCCAGTTCACCCAGGTGGCAAAGGTAGCACTGGTGAGCGATTGAATGAGTGTGCCAATCGGCAGATCGACGTAACCGCTGGTGCCGTCGAACACGATGGCCTTGCCGTAACCGGTCGGGCCTGTGCCGAAGCTGGAGCCGACTTGGGCCGTGCCGTTGCGTCCATTGCCCGAGCCGTCGTTGACGTTGTCTTCCATCGCGTAGAGGGCGACCAAGTTCGCTGTGCCCGGATCGACAGCCGGCTCTGGCAGCGGCGGCGCCTCGCGATACAGGCGAATGTCGTCGATGTAGAGCATACCTGTGCCCGAGCCGGCCACGCCGATGGTTAACATTCCGACGCTCTTGGCGGTGTTGCCCAGCGTGGTCAAGTCGATGTTCCACTGCTTCCACAGAGGCGCCGCCAGCGAAGCCGGGCTGCCGGGATAGTTGATCGGCGCGCCGTTGTTGACCTTGACATACAACTGTGCAGCGGCGTTGCCGAGATTGCCATGGAAGTACAGGACCAGGGTGGTCGCGCTGCCGGCCGTCCAGTCTTGTGCCGCCGGTAGCGTCATGGTGGTCTCGGACGTCGTGGCGCCGTTCTGGCCGTAACGCAGGGGCATGGACTGACGGCCGCTGTAGACGATCGTCTCTTCGGCGTACGGCGGGTCATCGTGGCCGACCTGCGAGCCGTTGCTGTTATCGTTGTAGCCATCCTTCCAGGTGGCGAAGATCTCCTCGCCAGGGTCGTCGGTGTAGTCCTCGAAGCCGTCGACCAGGAGGTACGTCGGCGTCGAGAAGCTCCAGATGTCGCTGGCCCAGGATATCGGCGTCTCGGCGTCATTGACCTCGACGATCTTCCAGTAATAGGTCGTCCCCAGATCGAGCGTCGGCAGATCGCAGGTGTTGACGGTTACGGTATCGAAGAGGGCCGTATCCTCGGCCACCGCATTGCTGTCGGTGCTGAGATAGACCTGGTGCGAAGCCGCCTCGCGACCCGCACGCCAGCTCAGCACGACGTCCGGACCGACATCAGTGGCCCCAGACGCGGGCTGGGGCTCTCGCGCAGCGCCAGGCTTCTGGAAGAACCGAACTTCACTTAGACCGGTCTGCGCTCCGCCATAGTTGCTGTTGACATTGATTCGGACGTACTTGGCCAGCACACCATCGAAGTGGACGGTTGTGTTGTGAGTATAGCTGGGTAGGCCGGTGCCTTTCTCGAAGGTGGAGTCGCCGAGAGGTGTCCATTCGTTGGCATCCACGGCATACGCGATAGTCACGTCCTTGACGCTGAAGTTGAGGTACAGCTCGAACTGAACATTGGCGTTCCAGACCCACATGTCGTACAGTTTATAGACCTTGTCAAATTCGTATTGGATCCAGATCGGCCCACTCGCACCAGCCGGGACCAGCCACATGTCGGCATTGCGGTCCGAGTGTTGGTCATTGGTGTCGAGTCCGATGCCACCGATGGTCTTCTCGGGGCCCGAGTCGGGAACGAAGCTGGAGGCTGTGGCGGTGATGTTCTCAATGGGATAGGTCGCCGGCTCGACTGTAAAGGCCCAAACCTTGCCGGTGCGAATCGTGCCGTCGACTTCCACCTCATCGACACGCCAGTAGTAAGTCTGGCCGAACGTGAGGACACTGGGCGGATCGTACGCAGTGGCATCCTGCTCCCGGCCGACCAGCACATCCAACGGATTCGTTCTGCTGGCGGCAGTAACGTCTTCCAGAGTGGTACCGAGATACACATCGTGGCTCACCGCCGTTTCGGCCGCCTTCCAACCGAGGACCTTATCTCGCAACACGTCCGTCGCTCCATTGGCAGGATTAGGACCATAGGCTTCCACAGGCGGCGAGACGTTGGGGCCCTCAAGACGGAAGTCATCGAACGCGACGAAACCCGTATCGTCGATGTACATGCACTGTGCCAGTCCAACCTGCAGGGCCAGTCCGTCCATGTCGTCTCGCGTGATCATGCCGTTATTGTCTCCTATCGGAGTCCACGTCACACCGTCGAAGCTTCTCCGAAAAGCGAAGACGTTGCCTGTTCTCTCAAGCTGAAGATACGTGGCGCAATTGACCCCGTCGCCGGTGGCGCCCTGTTCACTCTCAACTCCGTTGTTTATGGTCCGACGGAGATTACCAGACCATGTCGCGAAGTAGTGTGTGCATACGAAGTCCTCGCCGCTGCCCGCGTCATCGAGATTGGGGACGCGGGCCATGATGAAAGCATCGGCCCAATAGGTTAAGGGGGTGGCACTGCCCGGCATCCCCGGAAAATCGGTGACGCGCACCGTGGCAATGAAATCGCCCTCGACGATTCTGTACAGGAACGGACCTTTCGGAGTGAAGTTGGGCTCCCAGCGACCGCCGTTGCCCGATTGGAGATACAGTTGGCCAGGGCGGTCTATCGAGGCGTTTATCGCATCGGCCGTTTCGTCGGGGCCCAGACCGATAAACCCGTCCCATCCGGTTCCCTCGACCCCATTCGCAAGGACGTCATGGGGTGTATCGAAGTCCACGGTCCAGACTCCAGCCTGCACCGGGGTGCTTGGCATCAGCACGAGGAGCCCGGCAATCACACAGATGAGTCTTCTATACATGACTATCCTCCTTCAAAGTAGATCAACCTTACCGTTTCTTTGCGACACGCC
>CAZGRF010000266.1:0-5631 GCA_964527825.1 uncultured Pirellulales bacterium | reverse complement strand
CATCTTCGCAAAGCCAACCTCAGTCGCCAGCGCCAACGTCCGTTCGAACTCAGAGTCCGTTTCACCCGGAAAACCGGCGATAATATCGGTCGTGATGGCGGGACGGTCGAGATGGGACTTGATGAGCTCGACCTTGGCGCGGAACTCGTCGGCGGTGTATGGCCGGCCCATGCGGCGCAAGACGGCATCCGAGCCGGACTGGAGCGATAGGTGCAGGTGAGGCATTATGCTGCGACGTTCCGCACAGACCTCCAGCAGCCTTGTCGTCACGTCAGCGGGATCCAGCGAGCTGAGCCGGATGCGAGCGAGGCCAGGGATGCGCGCCAGCTCGTCGAGCAGGGCAGGCAAGTGGTCGTTCTCGCCGTGAGAACTTCGGTCGCGAACGCGGGGGTGTCCGTAAGCGCCTATGTGGACGCCGGTTATGACGATCTCCTTGTGGCCGGCGGCGACGAGCCCTTGCGCTTCAGCCAGAACGTCGCCGGGCGGGCGGCTGTGAACATGCGGCCGGGCCAAGGGTATAATACAGTAGGTGCAGAAGGCGTCGCACCCATCCTGGATCTTCAGGAAGGCGCGCGTATGGCCAGGGAAGGACAGCAGCGGGGGAAGGCCGGCGTGCGAATCTAAGTCTTGTTTTGGCTTGACTTTGAGGACGTTGTCTGCTCTAATGGGTGTATCTCTGGGATGCCGGGGTCTTCCTGATTCTGGGGTGGTTGCGTTGGCGCCTGCCAAGAGGCTCAGGGTGGTGGCAAGGTCGTGTCGGTCCCTGACAACACGGATGTTCTCCCCGGCGATCTTGAGTTCGTCCGTATGAACGGTCGGCAGGCAGCCGCACACGACGATGGCATCAGGGTGGTGTCGGCGTTGGGCTTGGCTGATAAGGTGTCGGCTCTTGGCCGAGGCGGTGTGCGTTACGCAGCAGGTGTTGACGACGACCAGGTCCGCCGACTCGGTGACATCCGCGTGAGTGAGGCCGTGGTGTTCGAGCAACTGGCGAATCTGCTGGCTTTCGTATTGGTTGACCTTGCAACCGAGTGTTAAGATAGCAAAACTCCTCATGATGTGGTATAATCTAAGGTTGTTCAGGGCCGTTTACAAGGCCAACGGTGGAAACGCAGACCGATAAGCGGGAGGTTCGGCATGGCAGCATCGGATGCGATTTGGGCGGTAGATTTAGGCAATAACTCCCTCAAGGCATTGCACTTGGTTGCGGTAGGCGACGCCGTCCAGGTCATCGGTTTCGACCATATTCCCCACGGCAAGATCCTTACGAGCAGTGGGATCAGTGCTGCGGAGCGGGACGAATTGGTTGCGATCACCTTGCGACAGTTTGTCCAGCGCAACGACGTCAGCTACGATCCACTGATTGTCTCCGTGCCCAGCCAGAACAGTTTTGCGCGGTTTGTGACGCTGCCTCCGGTGGAGCAGAAGCGAATCCCGGAGATCGTGCGGTTCGAGGCGGCCCAGCAGATCCCGTTCGACATGAGCGAGGTCCAGTGGGACTACCAGATGATGACGGGGCCGGAGAGTGCCGAGCAGAAGGTCGGGATCTTTGCCATCAAGAACGAGGTGGTCGAGTCGGCCGTGGAGCATTTCGAGCGCGAAGACCTCGTCGTCAGCTACGTGCAGATGGCGCCGATGGCGCTATACAATTACCTGCTGTACGATCGCCCGGAAATGGCGCGATCCGACTCGCGCGCAACGGTGATTATCAACGTCGGGGCCGACAGCACCGACTTGGTTGTCTGTACCCAATCGGCGGTGTGGCAGCGCTGCATCATGATGGGCGGCAACGCGTTCACGCAGGCCATCGCCGAGACCTTCAAGCTCAGCACCGAGAAAGCCGAGAAGCTCAAGCGCACCGCCCCGGTAAGCAAGTACGCTCGGCAGATCTTCCAGGCCATGCGGCCTGTGTTCACGGACTGGGCCGGCGAGGTTCAAAGGTCTCTTGGATTCTACACGAATTCCAATCCGGATGTGAAACTCACCCGCGTCGTTGCCCTGGGGGGAGGAACCAAGCTGCGCGGACTCTTGAAATACCTGGGCCAGACTCTGCAAATCCCGGTCGAGAAGCCAGATGCGTTCAAGAGGCTGGCCATCGCTCCGGGCCTGTCCACGGCGAAATTCCATGAGAATGTGGCTGATTTCGGCGTGGTGTACGGTCTTGGGCTGCAGGGACTTGGCCTGGCCCGCATCGAGAGCAATCTGTTGCCCACGAGCGTGGCGCGGTCGATGGCCTGGGCGAGCAAGACGAAGTACTTCGTCGGCGCGGCGGTCATGCTCTTCGTCGTTTCTCTCATGTGCCTGGGCCGTGTGGGGCTCGACCGAATCAGCTACGCACGTACCAATAGCACGCGAATGGCCACCAAGCAGGTAGTCAATCGGGCGCAGGCGATCATTCGTACGGCCGGCGATATCCAAATCCAGGAGACGGCGCTTCAGACGCGTGCCAAGAAGCAGTTCGAGCGGTTCAGATACCGCGAGATCGTCCCGGAGATCTACAACATCGTCGTCTCATCGTTACCGAACGCCGAGAACACCCCCGATCAGAGCGAGCTTTACGACGCCTACGCCAGGGGCGACGTGGCAACCGTCAAGAGTATTCCCAGGCCCGAGCGAAAACAGATCTTTCTGACCTACGCATCCATCTACTTCACCGAGGACATAGAGGCCGCGCAATTCGGCGAGACGGCCATCATGCGCAGGCAGGCGGTCCTGCAACAAGCTATGGCCGCCGAGGAGGCCCGTGAAGGAGGAAGGGATAGGTATGATTCGCTTTACAGTGAGCGGAGGGATGTGTATGGTCGCGGCAGCGTGTATGGCGAGACAGCGGCCGCGGAGGAGAAGAAAGACGCGGGCTTCGTTGTTTGCATCGTGGGTTATAGTCCCTACAAGAATGTGCTCGCCCTGCTGGACCCCTTCAACGTGGATGACAAGCCGGGCGAATGGGGGGTTGTCACGAGGTTGAGTCACCTTGACGAGCCGGCCGACGCGAACGGCCCATTCCAACTGTACAGCAAGGAGGCAGATCATTTTCGCCTGAACACAGGCGTGGTGGACCTGGGCCCGGAAGTCCCCATGGGGGTTGGTGAGCTGGAAGTGGTCCCTGGTGACGGTCATGGCCAAGCCACGACGACAATCTTGACGATGGGAGGCGGCTACGCCCAGGGCAAGCAGATTCTCGTTGATCCGATGACGAAAGAGGTCATCAGTGCCGAGGACGTGCTGGACGCATCCGGCAAGCCTGTGCTGGACAATCTGAGGAAGCCCGTGCTGAAGGAGCGCGACCGCTGGTTTGAGATGAGCTTCAAGCTGAAATGGAGCAACGCCCCGGAAATGCCGGCCAGCCAAACCGCCGCAGAGCCGGGCATGGGCCGCTGACAAGAGCATTCCGAGACAGAGGCATGGTGAAATGAAAGCACCGAACGTCAATATCAAAGAGATCTTGAAGAAGCTTGGTTTCCTCAGAAACAACTTGGGGCTGCTGGTGCCGATTCTGATCGCGATGGTGGCGCTGCTGCTGTTCATCCCCACGCGCATCCTGAGCGGCAAGCTGCAAGCGACCGTCGAGCAGGGCAGTGCCGGGACCGGGCGACAGATTGAGAGCCTGACGCGACAAATACGCCAGGCCGCACCGGCAGGCTCGCGGGAAGCCTACGTGGACGCGTACAGTCAGGACGTCAACGAGATCGACGCCATGATGGCGCAGACGGTCTATCGTGAGTTGCTTAGCTATGAGGTCTTTCGCGATACCAATGAGACGTCGATGTTGCTCTTCGACCGATTCGGCCGGCGCTACCGCGAGGGAGTCGAGGCTATGGTGGCAGCTTTGCATGCGGGAGCATGTCCTACGGATGCGGAGATCCAGGCGGCCCTGGACAGCGCTCCGCGTGTCACACTCGAAGGAACGCGCGGAGGGACATACGATCGCGACCGCACTCGCTCGTCGGCGTACCGAATGGGTACGCAGTGGTCTCTTCAGGCAATGACCGAGGTGGAGCGCGGCATCTTTGATGAAATCTGCACGGGCAAGGCCAAGGCTGCCAAGGTCTACGCCACGCCCGCGGATATAGCGGGCTATGCCTACTGGGATGACTGGAAGTTCGAGAACAGAGACAAGGCATACGAACAGTCCTGGTTCTGGCAATTGGGCTACTGGATCGCTGAGGATGTCGTGACGACCATTCGCGCCGTGAACGAAGGTTCTCAGAATGTTCTCGATGCGCCCGTCAAGCGGCTGATGAACGTGAGTTTCCAGTTGCAATCGTCCGCGGCGACGATGGTCGCACGTCGCGGACGCGCGCGAAGGAAGGTGGAGGAGTACCCGACCTACGTAACCGACCAGACAAACGCCCTGACCACGCCATGCACCGCACGGTTCAGCAACGACGACATTGATGTGCTGCACTTCGAGGTACGGGTCGTGGTGGATGAGTCACAGGTTTTGCCGTTCATACAGGAGTTGTGCAGCGCCAAGCAGCACAAGTTCCTGGGATTCGACGGCAAACAGCGGGAACGGACCTATCAGCACAACCAAATCACCGTTCTGGAGACCAGTGTCGGCCCCATCGAGCCGATCAGCATTGACCACCAGAGCTATCGGTATGGGAGCAATCCAGCGGTAGAGTTGGATCTCATCTGCGAGTACGTGCTGCCCAAAGTGGCGGCCTTTGAGGAAATCAAGCCGAAGCAGGTGAGAGAGAGTGCTTCGGACGAGGATGAATCGGAAATACAGTAGCAAGACATGGAAACGGCGTAGTCCATCTGACAGTGGAATGAGCGATGCGTGAGTTGATAGCAAAAATCGGACGGTTCTGTGAGAATCACGTGGAGAAGATTGTGCTGGTAGTCGTTGCGCCGGTGTGCGCCTATCTCTTCTTCACGAAAGTGATCTTCAGCCCCAATGCGGTGCTCTATGACGGCAAGATGCTCAATCCGGGCCGGATCGATGAATACGTCGCCCAAAAGGCCGGGGAGTTGCGCGATGCACTCGCCGCTGACAAAGCCGCACCGGGACAAGGAACCTACACGTCCTTGATCACCGGCCCGATCGAGCCGAACAATCCCGTGGTGGCGGATGTTTTCGTCGACCGCCTCACCCCACGCAGCTTCATGAGTCTGTTCGAGGACCCATTGTCATTCATGGGTACGAGCGCACCTACGGTCCGGCCGACACGTTCCGCAGGCGGTCCGAAGTATGCTCTGCCTCCCGTTGGTCCGGTTACCGACGTGAAGGTCAACCACATTCGCGCCGCGGCGTACGTGCCGGTGGTGCCGGTGACAGCCCAAACCAGTTATGCCAGGACGGAGAACGAGCCGAATGACATCGATCTGGTGACGGTTGAAGCGAAATTCAATGTGGCCGAATTGTATCGGCAGTTCCACGCGTACTTCGCCGGAACGGAGGTGGAGAAACCGGCCTGGCGCGACCCTTGTCTGGCGGTCCCCAAGTTCGCCGCGGTGCAACTCCAGAGGCAGGTGCAATCGGAGGGTGGAGCCTGGGGCGATTGGATGGCGGTGCCACGCAGCCGCATAGAGCAGCAAAGAGAGCTTTTCACCCCCATTGAGAGGGTCGAGGACCTGCCGCCGGGGGGGGTCAGAGTGCGCCTGATGCAGTTAAATAGCAGGCCCGTG
>CAZGRF010000265.1:0-5651 GCA_964527825.1 uncultured Pirellulales bacterium | reverse complement strand
CGAGGGCGACCCCGGCGCGTTCATGGACCGCATGTTGATGGAGTCCTACCCTTATCGTATTCTTGAAGGGATGACTATCGCCGCCCGCTGCGTGGGGGCCGACGAAGGGTATCTCTACATTCGGGCCGAGTATCCGCTTGCGATCAAGCGCGTGACGGAAGCGATTGAAAAGGCCGCCGAACGCGGCTTTCTCGGCGAGAACATACTGGACACTGGTTTCTCGCTGCGACTCAAGATCATGGCCGGCGCCGGTGCCTTTGTATGCGGGGAGGAGACGGGCCTGATGGCCAGCATCGAAGGTCGTCGGGGCATGCCGAAGCTGCGGCCACCCTATCCGGCCCAGAAGGGACTCTGGGGTAGGCCTACGCTGATCAACAATGTCGAGACCTATGCGGCGGTCCCCTGGATCCTCCGGAACGGCGCCGACGCCTTCGCGGCGATCGGGACGGACCGGAGCAAGGGCACGAAAGTCTTCGCGCTGGCCGGCAAGGTCGCACGCGGCGGCCTGATCGAGGTCCCGATGGGAATCTCCATCCGGCAGATTGTCGACGAGATAGGCGGCGGCATCGCCGACGGCCGCAAGTTCAAAGCCGTCCAGGTAGGCGGGCCGTCCGGCGGCTGTATTCCCGTCGGATCGGACAGTCTGTCGGTGGACTACGAATCGCTGACCGCGGCGGGGGCGATGATGGGCTCGGGCGGACTGGTCGTGCTCGACGAGACGGATTGCATGGTCGATATCGCCCGGTATTTCCTGCAGTTCACGCAGAATCAGTCGTGCGGCAAATGCACGCTCTGCCGGATTGGCACCAGGCGCATGCTGGATATTCTCGATCGGCTTTGCGCCGGCGCAGGCAAAGCCGCCGACCTGGACGAGCTTCAGCACTTGGCCGAGATCATCAAGAAAGGCAGTCTCTGCGGCCTCGGCAAAACGGCCCCGAACCCGGTGTTGTCTACCTTGCAGTATTTCCGCGATGAATACGAGGCCCATATCGACAAGCGTTGTCCGGCGGGCAGGTGCAGAGCTCTCATCAAATACGCGATCACGGATGAGTGTATCGGCTGCACGATCTGCGTGCAGCATTGCCCGACCGGCGCTATCGAGATGAAGCCCTACGAGAAGCACGAAATCGACCTTGAGAAATGCGTCCGCTGCGGGACGTGCAGGAGCGTCTGTCCCGCCGACGCTGTTCGAGTTGAGTAGCCATGCCCAGGATTGTGATAGACGGCCGCGAAGTTGAAGTGGATCCGGAGACGACGATCCTCGACGCTGCGGAGAAGCTGGGGATCGAGATTCCCACGATGTGCTATCTGCGCGGCCACGAGGCGACGACAAGCTGCATGGTCTGCGTGGTGAAAGTGGCCGGCGCCAACGGGCTTGTGCCTGCCTGCGGCACGCTCGCGCAAGACGGCATGCAGGTCGAGAGTAGCTCGGCTGAAGTCCGAGACGCGAGAAAGGCAGCGCTGGAGCTATTGCTCAGCGACCACGTCGGTGATTGTGTGGGGCCCTGCGCGATGGGATGTCCGGCCCACATGAATATCCCGCGGATGATTCGTCAGATCACGGCGGGCCAGATGCATGATGCCATTGTAACGGTCAAGCGGGACATTGCACTGCCGGCCGTGCTGGGACGAATCTGCCCCGCTCCATGCGAGAACATCTGTCGACGGGCCCAGCGCGATGGGGCCGTATCGATTTGTCTGTTGAAGCGATACGTCGCAGATATGGACCTGCAAACGGCGGAGCCATATCTCCCGAACTGCGCGCCGAGGCATGGCAAGCGCGTCGCCATCATCGGGGCCGGTCCGGCGGGGTTGGCCGCGGCGTACTACCTGCAACAGGACGGTTTTGACTGTACCGTATTCGATGACCATGATGAGCCGGGAGGCATGCTGCGATATGCCGTGCCCGAGCAGAAGCTGTCCCACGATGTATTAGCAGCGGAGATTGCCCAGATCAGGAAGCTGGGCGTGCAATTCCAGCTTCGCACGAGAGTCGGCACGTCGATTTCGATGAGGGAGGTCCGCGAGCAATTCGATGCCGTGTTCGTCGCAGTCGGCGAACTGAAGCCCGGCGACGCGGAAAGGCTGGACATCGCGGCATCGGACAAGATCCAGGTGGACGGCGACACGTATGCGACCGAGACGCCGGGCGTCTTTGCCGGCGGCGATGCTGTACGCCGGCGGAAGATGACGGTGCGCGCGGTGGCTGACGGCAACGAAGCCGCACGAGCCATTCGTCAGTACCTGCTGGGGGAGAAGGTTGTGGGGCCTGAGAAGGCATTCAACAGCCGCATGGGCAAGCTTCAGGAAGGTGAGGTGGATGTTTTCCTGCGGTCGGCCAGCGGGGAATCGCGCAAGAAACCGTCACAGCCGACAGGGGGATTCACTAAGGCAGAGGCTCATGGCGAGTCGCTCCGCTGTCTGCGGTGTGACTGCCGCAAAAGGGATGCCTGTCTATTACGCCGGCATGCCGAAGCCTATGACGCGCGGCAGACCAGGTATAAGGCCGAAAGAAGGCCCTTTGTGCAACAAACGCAGCATCCTGACGTAGTCTACGAGCCGGGCAAGTGCATTGACTGCGGTATCTGCATCGAAATTGCTCGTGAGGCGGGAGAGAGGCTGGGGCTGGCATTTGTCGGCCGGGGTTTTGACGTTCGTGTGGCGGTGCCGTTCGAGAGATCGCTGGCGGAGGGATTGCGGCTCGCTGCTGCGGAATGCGTGGCGGTGTGTCCGACGGGCGCGCTGGCTTTCAAAGACAGTCCTCCGCGAGACACGGGCTGACGGGAGTTCGACACGCGAAAGAAAAGGCGATCGATAAACACGGCGACGAAAGAGGAACAAACGTGAGTTCAGGAAAGTGACCATGGAATCATATGTGGGAGGCAGACACTCAATGATGTCTCGTACCATTGTTTGCGTAACCCTAGCGGTGTTTCTGGACAGTCCGCTCCAGGCGGCAGACTGGCCCAATTATCGTGGGTCCAATTATGACGGCATCTCCAGCGAAACCGGATGGCGTTCCACATGGACGGAGAGTCCGACGGTCGCATGGAAGGCGTCGTTGGGGGCCGGCTTTGCCTCGATGGCGGTCTGCAACGGCCGTGTCTACGCCATGGGCAATGTCAACGACAGTGACATCGTCTACTGTCTCGATGCGGCTACGGGTAAGGAGCTATGGAAGCAGTCTTATCCCTCTCGACGGAACGCCAAGAGTCACGAGGGAGGACCCTGTGGGACGCCGACAGTAGAAGAAGACGCGGTCTATGTCTTCGGCAAGAACGGTGACGCGTTGCGGCTCGACGCGTACACCGGGGAGGTGGTCTGGCACAAGAACGTCGTGAGAGAGCTGCGCCTGAAATCTCCGACGTGGTTCTTCTCGAGTTCGCCGGTGCTTGTGGACGATCTGGTTATTCTCAATGCCGGTGCGTCCGGGGTCGCCTTGAAAAAGGCCGACGGCAGTGTTGCCTGGAAGAGCGGCCGCGGCGCGGCTGGCTACGCTACCCCAGTACCCTTCACCGTTGATGGGAAGAAGTGCGTGGCGTTGTTTGGGTGCAGCGATCTCTTCGGCGTTGAAGCGGCCACCGGCAGAGTCTTGTGGCGGTACGAGTGGAAAACCCGCTACGATATCAATGCCGCCGATCCGATTGTCGCCGGCAATACGATCTTCATTTCGTCGGGTTACAACAAGGGCTGCGCCTTGCTGGAGGTTAGTGCCGACGGGGTCAAGGAAGTCTACAGCAACAGGAACATGCGAAATCAGTGCAACTGTTCGGTGCTGTGGGATGGGCACGTGTACGGCTTCGACGGACAGGTCGGAGGCTCCGGCAAACTCACTTGCATAGACTGGAAGACCGGTGAAACGAAGTGGGCGAAAGGCGGGCTGGGAACCGGTTCGCTCATGCTGGCCGACGGCAAGCTGATCGTTCTGGGCGAGGCGGGCAAGCTCGTCATCGCCGAGGCGTTGCCCGAGGGGTACGAGGAATTGGCCTCGGCCGAGATTCTCGAGGGCAAGTGCTGGACCGTCCCGGTTTTGGCTAATGGCAGGATCTACGCCCGCAACGCGGCGGGTGATTTGGTGTGTGTCGATGTTCGCGCAGAGGGTTAGTCGCGGACGGCGTCGAACGGCGCAAATGAGTATCATGTTTGACACAAGAGTGGCCGCTTTTTCGTAGGAGGTGTCAGTATGTCTGTGACGATGAGAGTGTATCAACGCATCGGGATGTGTTTGTTGCTGCTGGCCTTTGGCGGTCTGGGCCGGGCGGCCGACTGGCCGAACTGGCGGGGGCCGAACCACAACGGGATATCCAGTGAGAAAGACTGGACCACGGATTGGCCGGACACCGGGCCCAAGACTCTCTGGAAGGCCTCGATCGGCATCGGATTCGCCTCAATGGCAGTCAGCCAGGGTCGCGTCTACGCGATGGGCAACACCGATGACGCCGATACGGTCTACTGCTTCGAGGCGGAGACGGGCGCGGAAGTCTGGAAGAAATCCTATCCGTGTCCGCTGTATCCCAAGATGCACGAGGGAGGGCCTGCGGCGACGCCGACAGTAGACGGTAGTGCTGTGTACACGTTCAGCAAAGATGGGGACATCATTCGGTTCGATGCGGCTGCGGGCGAGGTCGTCTGGCACAAAAACCTGAACAAAGAGTTGGGTCTACAACACCCCACGTGGTATTTCGCTAGTTCGCCGCTGGTCGTCGATGACATGGTTGTTCTCAATGCCGGCAGCCAGGGGATCGCGCTGAACAAAAGCGACGGAAGCGTGAAATGGCAGAATGGGACGGGGCCGGCCGGCTACGGCACGCCCGTATCGTTCCAGATGGGAGATCGCCGGTGCCTTGCGATGTTCGTCGCCAAAGCGGTCGTTGGGGTTGCCGCCGACGCCGGCCAAGTGCTGTGGGAGATTCCCTGGGAGACGCAATCCGATATCCAGGCGACCGATCCCGTGATCTCCGACGGGAAGCTCTTTGCGTCGTCCGGCTATAACGTGGGATGCGGGCTGTTCGATATCAGCTCGGGTGTACCGAAGGAGATCTATCGTAATGCCGACATGCGTAACCAGTTCAACAGCTCCGTGTTGTGGGAAGGGCACCTGTACGGTTTCGACGGACAGATCGGCATGCGAGGCGTGGGCAGCGGGCAACTGACCTGCATGGAGTACGCCACAGGTCAGGTCAAGTGGTCACAGGGCGGCCTGGGCACCGGTTCGCTCATGTTGGCCGACGGCAAGCTGATCGTTCTGAGCGAGGCGGGTAAGCTCGTCATCGCTGAAGCGTCGCCGAATGGGTACAAGGAATTGGCCTCAGCGGAGATTCTCGAGGGCAGGTGCTGGACCGTCCCGGTTTTGGCCAATGGTAGGATCTGTGCCCGCAACGCGGCGGGAGATCTTGTGTGTGTCGATGTCCGCAGCAAGAGTTGATCGGCGCAAACTCCAGACGATTCAATGGGCCATTATGTTTAACGTGTGTCGCATGTCTGACACGCGCGTGACAGCCTTTTCACAGGGGGTGTTTGTATGTCTGCGACGATGAGAGTGTGTCAGCGTATCGGGGTGTGCCTGTTGCTGCTGGTCGTCGGTGGCGTCGCTGCGGCGGAAGACTGGCCTCAGTTCCGCGGGCCCAACCGCGACGCCGTCTGTCGAGAGA